>JBKPRF010000267.1:0-2772 GCA_046734475.1 Chloroflexota bacterium | reverse complement strand
GATCGCGATTCGCGCAACCGCGACGTGGTCTGGACGGTCGCCGACGGCCGCAACGGGCGCCGCTGGCGAGAGCTCGCGACCAGCGGCCAGGCCATCGCCCGATCGCTGCTGCTCGAGACCGACAACCAGGGCGGCTGGATCCGCCTCGAGGTGAGCGGCCCCGAAGGCCTGCTGACGCTCCATCCGGAGAACGACGCGATCCACGGCAACATCGCCGACCGGAGCGGGGTACGGCCCTTCGCGCTCGGCAAGATGAAGCCGGCCCGGGTCGACGTCCCGGGCTCGCTCGTCGCCGAGGCCGCGCTGTGCTGGTCGATGAGCCGCCACCTGCGGGTGGGGGAGCGGCGAACGATCCCGGTCGCGACCGTCGGGGAACCGATGATCGTGTCCCTCTCGGAGGTGACGGTCGAGCGTCGGACGACCGCGACCTGGGAGCTCCAGGACGGCGGCCGACGGCGCCTCGTCGAGCTCGACGAGGACGGCCTGCCGGTGGCGCACGTCGGCGCGGAGCATTGGCCCCTCGAGGCCTGAATCGTGGACGGCCTGTGGATGGCCAGGCCGAAATCGGCCGCCGAACTTCGAAAGTCGTGGATAAGTCCCTTTCGGTCGGGTGGGCCCCGCCCATATTCTTCGTCTTGCCCAGAGGGGCCTCGAAAACCTGCCGAACCCGCCGGTGCTTGCATCGGCAAGTCGGCTCCCGTGCTTGCATGGGGGACGATGGTTCGGTAAGGAAGCGGCGGTTCCTCTGGGCGTTTTCTATTTGCCCTCGGACAGCGGGGGTGGCCGCAGGCCGGGAGGAGGCCGCGACCGGTCGGACGGGAGCGGTGGCGGAGCTCGGGTCGGCGGGCTCCGCTCACCAGGCGCCGGCGCCACCCGGCGTGACCTGCGCACACGAAGCCCACAGGCCACGCGCGATCGCCCGTGTGCCTGCGCCGCTCGGTCGTGGAACGGCTGTGGATGGTCGCTCGGATCGGGCCTGGAATTCCCGAATCTCGTGGATAAACCCGTAGCGGCCCGCGACACCGCGCCCGTACTCTTCGTCTTGCCCGAAGGGGCCCGGGAACTTCCGGTAGCGAACCAGTCGGTGCTCGCATCGACAAGCCGACTCCAGTGCTTGCACGGGAGGCGGCGGATCGCTCGGAGGCTCGAGGGTTCCTTCGGGCGTTTCGATTCCCGGCATGGTCGAGCCGCCCCGACGGGCGCCCTGAGCCGCGGAGTAGGGGACCCACCGGAACTCCTGCAAGGCCCCTGACGGCGCGCCGCGAACCGCGATCGGCGAGGATGGCGGCGATGACGAACGACGGCCGCGCACTGCCGACGCCGGACGCGGTGCTGTTCGACCTCGACGGCACGCTCGTCGACACGGTCGCGCTCCGGATCGAAGCCTGGGCCCGGGTCTTCGACGAGTCGGGGATCCCGGTCGAGCGGGGGCGGCTCGGGCCGCTCATCGGCGTCGACGGCAAGCGTCTGGCGACAGAGGTCGCCGCGCTCGCCGGACGGGCGCTGTCCGGGGACGAGGCGGAGGCGATCGACAAGCGCTGCGGCGCGATCTACGAGGGCCTCAACCGCGATCCGCGGCCGCTGCCCGGCGTCCGCGAGCTCGTGACCGCGCTGGAGGCGCGCGACATCGCCTGGGCGATCGCGACGTCGAGCCGGCGCGAGCAGGTGGCGGCTTCGGTCGACGCGCTCGGCCTGCCGCGCGAGCCGACGATCGTCGACGGCAGCCACGTCGAGCACGCCAAGCCGGAGCCAGATCTGCTGCTCCTCGGGGCAAAGGAGCTCGACGTCGATCCGGCCCGCTGCTGGTACGTCGGCGACTCGACGTGGGACATCGCGGCGGCCATCGCGGCGGGCATGGTCCCGATCGGCGTCACCGCCGGCGCCGCAGTCTCCGCGGAAGCGCTCACGGGCGCGGGAGCCGCCGCCGTCGTGGAGACGCTCCGCGCCCTCCTGGAGGCGTTGCCGCCGGAGCGTCGAGCCTGACGTTGACTAAGCCGGACTAACCGAGTACGGTCGGCCCGTGACCGACGTCGTCAACATTCACGCCGCCAAGACGCACCTGTCCCGGCTTGTTGAGCGGGTCGAGGCGGGCGAGGAGATCACCCTGGCGCGAGCCGGGAAGCCCGTGGCACGACTCGTGCCAT
Source organism: Chloroflexota bacterium (assembly GCA_046734475.1). GTDB lineage: Bacteria > Chloroflexota > Limnocylindria > Limnocylindrales > CSP1-4 > UBA5189. Next base: position 628 of record JBKPRF010000267.1, on the reverse strand, counting down.
ACGTGGCGCGGCGGGAGCCGCGGCGCCTCGGAATCTGGAAGGGCAAGCTCTGGATCGCTCCGGACTTCGACTCGCCGGAGACGAACGAGGAGATCGCGCGCGAGTTCTACAGGTGATCCTGCTGGTCGACGCGAACGCGCTCCTGTGGGCCCTCGAGGGCAACGCGGAGCTCGCGCCCGGAGCGGCCGCCGCCCTGATCGACCCTTCGAACGACATCGTGGTGTCGGCCGCGACCGTCTTGGAGATCGCGATCAAGCGAGGCATCGGCAAGCTCAGGACCCCGGCGGACCTGACGACCGGCATCGTCGAGCTCGGCTTCGCGACGGTCTCGGTCACGGCGGACGATGGTGAGCGCGCAGGTGGCCTGCCGCTGCATCACCGGGATCCCTTCGATCGGATGCTCGTGGCGCAGGCGCAGCGGCTCGGCGCCGTGATCGTGTCTCGAGACGCCGCGTTCGATGCCTACGGGGTGGACCGGCTGGAGGCCTGATCCCCGCCGCTTAGCGCTTCCGATAAGGTAAGTTATGTCCTATCCAACCGCCCTCGGTTTGAGCCTGCTGATCATTTGCAAAACCTCGCCGATGTAACCGAGCGAAATATTCAGATCCGGGTAGTACGCGCTCGGATG
>JBKPRF010000266.1:0-5534 GCA_046734475.1 Chloroflexota bacterium | reverse complement strand
AAGGAGGGCCTCGACTGGCTCGGCCACCCGCCCGGGGCGCGGGCCGGGCTCTGGTACCGAGTGGTCCGCCTGGTCGCGCGCGTCCTGCTGTTCGGGGTCTTCCGATTCCGCATCGAGACCTCCGGGCAGGAGCTCCTGCCGACGTCGGGCGGGTTCTTCCTCGTCGGCGCGGCCCATCGCGGCTGGATGGACCCGTTCCTCGTCGAGCACGCGCTGCCGCCGGAGCCGCGCAAGTGGTTCCTCGGCTCGGGCCCGTCGACGTTCACGAGCCCGTGGCGGGAGTGGCTCGTGCGGCGGATCGGCGGGCTCCTGCCCGTCTGGCGCGGCGGCGTCGGGATCGATTCGCACGTGGCCTCGGCGAGGGCGGTGCTCGAGGCAGGCGCGGTCTTCACCCAGATGCCGGAAGGGACCGTGAACGGTCCGCCGGGGCGGCTCGGGCCGTTCCGACCGGGGGCCGCGCTCATCGCGCTGCGGCTGAACGCGACGATCGTGCCGTTCGCGATGGCCGGCACCGAGGAGCTCTACGTCGGGCGCCGGATGGCATCCCGGATCCTGCCGCCGACGACCGTCGCCGAGCTCGCCGGTTCCAGCTGGGACGGCGTCGTGCCGCCACCGGGCAGTCGGGAGGAGCTCGAGCTCGCGCGCCGGATCAGCGACGCCCTCGCGGCCCGCATCCGGCCCGTGGTCGAGGAGCTGTATCCGCGCACAGTCGATCCGCCGGACCACCCGCGACGCTGGCGTCGCCGCCTCACCTGGCTCCTCCTCGGTCCGGGCCCGCTCGAGCACGACGCCCCAGCGTGACGGTCGCGATCCGGCCTGCCCGGATTCGCAGTGGCGCGGGCGTACCGCGCTCTCGCGAAGTGGCGCAATCGGACGATGTAGCCGAATCGACCCTATCCGACGATCGCCCCGACCCGCCCATGGTGCGTGGTCAGTGGGAGGATCTCGATGAGCACGCAAGTCGCTCTGCGGATGGCGGCAGTGTCGCTGGCCGCGAGTCTGCTCGCAACGGCGGTCGTGCCCGGATCAGCCACCGCGGCGACACCGGTGGACGGGGGTCCGATCACGATGTTCCCCGTCGCCATCAACGCTGGCGCCGGCGACCAATACGACCCGCATGTGAGCGGCGATTTCGCGTCGTACACGTCGGATGACACGGTTCACTACTACGACTTCTTCTCGGGGCTCGACGCCACCGTCGAGACCTCGCCGGATTCGAAAGACGAGTTGAGCGACGTCAGCAACGGCAGGATCGTGTTCAGTCGCCTCGACTTGCCCACCTTCCAGCAGGACATCCGCATCTTCGACATCGGCAGCCAGAACCTTGGGTCCGTGGATCCGCAGTCAAGCCCGCCGCACCGGGCGATTCCCGCGATCGGTAACGGCACGGTTGCCTATCTCGAGTACGCCGCCTGGCCGGGGGACATCGTCGCGACGCGCCTCGCGGGATCGAGCACTCGGCTGAGCGCGGACGACCTCTACGAGCAAGAGCCGGCGATCTCTCCCGACGGCAACGTCGTGGTCTACGAGAAGTGCGGTCCCACGCTCGGGGACAGCTGCGACATTCAGCAGGCCGTGTGGAACGGCAGCGGATGGACCGGGAGCAGCCTGACCGCCAACACGGAGCGGGAGGGGCATCCGGACACAGATGGGACCACCATCGTCTACGACGCCATGCGCAGTGGCGAGCCCGACATTCGGTGGCAGCCCGTGAGCGGCGGCGCCGAGCAAGTCCTGAGCCTGCCGGGCGATCAGCGCCAGCCGTCGATCGCCGGCGGTGTGGCCCTCTTCCAGAGCATCGCTGTCGGCGACACGACTGCCGACCTGTTTCTCTACGAGCTTGCGACGAACCGCCTGTTCAGGGTGACCTCGACGCCTGCTGACGAGACGCTCAGCGATATCGCGATCTTGCCCGACGGGTCCTACAGGATCGTCTGGACCTCGGGTGACGAGCGGGCGCGAGACGTCTACGGCGCGACGATCGTTCTGCCGCCCGCTGGAGCGACGTACCACTTCAGCGGCTTCGCAAGCCCAGTGGACGGCCTCCCGACCCTCAACCAGATGAAGGCCGGCGCCGCCGTGCCCGTCAAGTTCGGCCTTGGCGGCTCCTTCGGCCCGTCGATCTTCGCCAGCGGCTATCCGCGGTCGCAGGTCGTCGCGTGCGACTCGGCGGCGCCCGTCGATGGCGTCGAACTGACGGTCGGCGCGGGAGCGAGCGGCCTGACGTACGACACCACGACCGGGCTCTACACGTACGTGTGGAAGACCGACAAGGGCTGGGCCGGAACGTGTCGGCAGCTCGTGCTCGCATTCGCCGACGGCTCCATTCAGCGCGCGGATTTCCTGTTCAAGTAGTCGCGAAGCCCCGCGGCGGGTCCATCGGGCGGCCCGCCGCGGCTAGACTCCGGCCTCGTGCAGTACGCCGAGTCGATCCTCGACCTCATCGGCCACACGCCGCTCGTCCGCCTGACCCACGTCACACGCGACCTCGGCCCGCTCGACGCGCAGCCGCTGATCCTCGCGAAGCTCGAGTCGATGAACCCGGGCGGGTCGGTGAAGGACCGGATCGGGCTGCCGATGATCGAGGCCGCCGAGCGCGCCGGGCTCCTCAAGCCGGGCGGCACGATCGTCGAGCCGACGTCGGGCAACACCGGCCACGGCCTGGCGATCGCCGCGGCGATCAAGGGCTACCGCTGCATCTTCGTGATGGCCGACAAGCAGTCGCCGGAGAAGCAGGCGCTGCTCCGGGCTTATGGCGCCGAGGTCGTGCTCTGCCCGACGAACGTCGAGCCGGAGTCGCCGGAGTCGTACTACGCCGTGGCGGCCCGCCTGGCCCGCGACATCCCCGGTGCGTTCAAGCCCGACCAGTACTGGAACCTCGAGAATCCGAAGGCCCACGAGCGGACGACCGGCCCGGAGATCTGGGAGCAGACCGAAGGCCGGATCACGCATCTCGTCGCGTCGGTCGGAACCGGCGGCACGGTCTCCGGAATCGCCCACTACCTGAAGGCGAAGAACCCCTCGATCGTCGTCGTCGGCGCCGATCCGGAAGGGAGCGTGCTGAGCGGCGACACCGCTCGGCCGTACCTGACGGAGGGCGTGGGCGAAGACTTCATGCCCGGCACCCACGATCCCTCGGTGGTCGATCGCTGGGTCCGCGTCTCCGACCGGGTGGCGTTCCAGATGGCCCGCCGGATCACGCGCGAGGAGGGCATCCTCGCCGGGGAGTCATGCGGCACGGCCGTCGTCGCCGCGCTCGACGAGGCCCGCCGGATCATCGCCGAGGATCCGGCCACGGCGCCGGACAGGGTGATGGTCGTCGTCCTCCCGGACGGTGGCCGGAACTACCTCTCGAAGCTGTACAACGACGAGTGGATGCGTGCGAGCGGCCTGCTCGAGAGTGCGGGCGCCGTCATCCACGTGGGCGACCTCCTGCAGGACGGTCGCCGTGACGAGATCCCGGCGCTGGTCGTCGCCCGGACGTCGGATCGGGTCGGCGCCGCGATCGACCTCCTGCAGCTCTACGGGATCAGCCAGATGCCGGTCAGCGAGGCGGCCGAGGGTGACGCGCTGGAGGGCCTCATCGGCTCGATCAGTGAGCGGGCGCTGCTCGACCGGACGTACCGCGACCCGGCGGTCGTCGAGCGGACCGTCGGCGAGGTGATGGGCCGGCCGCTGCCCCAGGTCGACCGGTCGGCGAGCCTCGACGAGGCGTTCCGCCTGCTCGCCGCCGGCACCGACGCGGTCCTCGTCACCGGCGCGGGCAAGGCCCTCGGGGTCGTGACCAAGCTCGACCTCCTGGAGCACCTCGCCCACCGCGCCTGAGCGAACGACTCAGGCGGTCTCCGCGGCCCGCAGCGCCGTCTGGACCCGGGATCTCGTGCCGAGCTTGGCTGCGGCGTTGGCCACGAGGGTCGCGACGGTCCGCGAGGTGATCCCGAGGCGGACCGCGATCTGGGCATTTGTCAGTCCGCCCCCGACGAGGTCGAGGATCTCGCGCTCGCGGGCCGTCAGGCTGCCGGCGTCGAGCCGCGGCGCGGAGCGCCGGGCGCCTGCCTGCCGAAGTGACCGGCGGATCCGGGCCGCGAGCGGCACCCAGCGGCTGCCTGCGAGGCGTTCGGCGGCCTCGAGCGCGGCCCTGGCGTCCTCGAGCCTGCCGGCTCGCCGCAGCGACTCACCGGCCGCCCAGCGGCACCGGATCTCGCTCCGGCGGTGGTACGGCTCGAACGCGTCAGCGGCCTCCGCGAACGTCGCCGCGGCCGAATCGAACCGGCCCTCGAAGAGCAGCCGAATGGCCGTCCGCTCGATGTAGGTCGGCAGGTGCTGGCGATGGAGGCTCCGTGCCGGCGGTCCGCTCGGGATGAGCTTGCGACCGACCTCGAGATGCGCCCAGTCGTGGGAGACGTACATGAACGACATGTCGCCAAAGTCGGCGTCGGCGAACCGGGCGAGGCATGCGTCGGTCAGGCGCAGGGCCTCGGGGGCGTCGCCCAAAGCGAGCGCGAGCTCCGCCTCCGCCCACAGGAGGTTGCATAGCCCGGCCACGTCCTGGGGCGCCTGCGCGAGCGCTCCCGCGATGGTCCGCCGGGCCTCGTCGAACCGGCCGAGGTCGACGAGCGCGGCGGCTGTGAATCCCGCGGTCTGGGCGCGCACGCGGCCGTCGATGGACTCGCCGAGCAGCGTCTGGCCCTCCTGCACGGCCCTCGCGAGATCCCCGTGCGAGTACACGATCGACACGAGCGACCCACGGATCGACTGGGCGAGGGCGCCCATGCCCTCCTCGGTCGCCCGGACGACAGCAGCCTCGCCGAGCCGGATGCCCGTCGGCTGGTCACCCGACTCGTGGCTGGCGACCATGAGCCACGTGCAGAGCAGCTCCTCGGCGACATCGCCCGCGGCGCGGGCCGACTGGGCGGCGGCCTCGTAGAGCCCGATGTACTCGTCGAACGGCGCGCCGACGATCGAGACCGCGATCCCGAGGACGCGCTGGGCCGCCGCGTCCGGGAGCCCGCTCGCGCGGACCGCCGCGAGCGCCTCCCGGGCCAGCTCGACGGCTCGGGTGCCCTCGCGTCGGAGCGTCACGATCCAGGCTCGGTCGACAAGGAGCCGCGCCGCGAGGGTCGTGCCTGGCTCGGCCAGGGCGATCGCGCGATCGGCGGCCGCCAGCGCGCCGTCGGCGTCGCCCCGCGACCAGCGGATCTGGGCTCGGACGCCTTCCCGGCGGGCGGCCAGCTCGGGTGTCGGGGCCGCCGCCTCGGGGCCGAGGGCTCGCTCGGCATTCTCGAACATGTGCGCCGCGACGAGGGCCTCCGCCGCCTCGACCCGGACCCGCGGGGCGTCTCGGCCGGTCGAGCACTCGGCGGCCAGGCCGAGCAGGGCCGCTCGGAGGCCGGGTGGGGCCGTCGTGGCCGCGTCGGACGCGACCTGGAACGCGGCCGCGCGTTCGCCGGCCGCCAGCAGGTGGCGGGCCCGCGTCGCCGGATCGCCCGCGACCGCCGCGACCATCCGATGCAGCGCCTCGCGTCGCTCGGGGC
>JBKPRF010000265.1:0-1977 GCA_046734475.1 Chloroflexota bacterium | reverse complement strand
CCTCGATCCCGCTCGGCATCCTGATCGGCGTGTTGCTCGGGGGGCGTACCGAGGGGCTGTCCCATGTCCGCTTCCGGTGGGGCTGGCTCGCCGTGGCGGGGCTCCTCGTCCAGGTCGTCCTCTTCACCGAGGCCGGTGACTCAGCCGCCGGAGGCTTCGGACCCGCGATCTACGTCGTCTCGACGGCCGCGGTCCTCGTCGCCGTGCTGGCCAACATCCGGATGAGCGGCATGCCGATCGTCGCGCTCGGCGCCGTCTCGAACCTGGCGGCGATCGTCGCCAACGGCGGCGCGATGCCGGCCGATCCGGCAGCCCTCGCCGCCGCGGGCCTCGACGGGCCGGGCGCGCACACGAACAGCGTCGTCGTCGCGAACCCCGCGCTCCTGCCGCTGACCGACATCTTCGCGATCCCGGCCGGCGTGCCGCTGGCGAACGTCTTCAGCGTCGGGGACGTCCTCATCGGGCTCGGGATCGTCGTGGTGATCGCGGCCGCGATGCGGGCGGCCCCACGGCCGCCATCGGTGGCGCCGGCCACCTAGCGGCCCGCTGCCCAATGTCCTACTGCCGCCAGCCTCGGAGCAGGAACGCAATGTTCGCCGGCCGCTCCGCGAGGCGACGCATGAAGTACGGCCACCAGCGATCGCCGAGCGGGACGTAGACCCGGACGTTCCAGCCCTCGCTCCGGAGCCGCTCCTGGAGGTCGCGGCGGACGCCGTACAGCATCTGGAACTCGAACCGCGACGGGGCGATGACGTGCTCGCGGACGACCGCCAGCGCGGCCTCGATCATGCGGTCGTCATGGGTCGCGATCGCGGGGTAGTTCGCGGCCGGCAGGAGGCGCTCGAGCAGCCGGACGTAGGCCGCGTCGATGTCGGCCTTCGCCGTCCAGGCGACATCGGCCGGCTCCTTGTAGGCGCCCTTGCAGAGCCGGATCCGGGCGCGCTCCTCGATGAGCCGGTCGATGTCGGTCTCGCTCCGCCGGAGCGCCGACTGGATCACGACCCCGACGTCGCCCGAGCCGGCCATGACGGGGCGGAGCTGGCGCCACAGCTCGAGCGTCGCGTCGGTCGTCGTGTGGTCCTCCATGTCGAGCCGCACGAATGCCCCGACCTCGGCGGCCGCGAGCAGCACCCGAGCGATATTGTCACGAGCGGCCGACGGATCGAGCCCGAGACCCATCTGGCTGAGCTTCAGGCTCACGTTGAGGTCGAGCTCCTCGTCGTCGAGGACCCGCAGGGCCCCGACGTAGGCATCGGCCGCAGCCTTCGCCGCCTCGAGCGACATGACGGATTCGCCGAGGATGTCGACGGTCGTCCGGAAGCCGCCGGCCTTCGCTCGCCGCAGCGCGGGCAGGGCCGCCTCGAGGCTCTCGCCGGCGACGAAGCGGGCGACCATCGGCCGGGTGAACGGCAGGGCCGTCGCGAGGCGGCCGAGGGATCGACGCCGCGACAGCCACAGGAAGAGCGAGCGCATCGCCCGCTCCGCGGCCGCGCGGAGGCTCATTCCGGCGTGGCGGTTCCGGGTTGCGAGGCCGGGATCCCGGCCTCGAGCTGCTCGCCGAGCTCGACCGTCCGGCGGAACGCCGCCCAGACCGCCTCCGAGAGGACCGTCCGGAGGCGGCCCGACTCGAGCTCGTGGAGCGCCGCGGCGCTCGTTCCGCCGGGCGAGGTCACCATGTTCCGGAGGACTGCCGGGTGGAGGCCGGACTGCTTGGCGAACAGGGTGCTGCCCTCGAGCGTCTCGACGACGAGGTCGTGCGCGACGTGGCGCGGGAATCCGAGGTGCACTGCCGCGTCGACGAGCGCCTCCATGTCGAGGAACACGTAGGTCGGACCGGTCCCCGATACCGCGGTCGCCATCGCGACGAGCTTCTCGTCGTCGACCTCGATCTGCGAGCCCAGGGCACCGAGGAGGGCGGCGGCCTGCTCGCGTTGCTCGGCGGTGACCGCCGGCGTCGCGTACCAGACCGTCACGCCC
>JBKPRF010000264.1:0-3249 GCA_046734475.1 Chloroflexota bacterium | reverse complement strand
GTGTAGGCCAGGGAGACCGTCGCCTCCATCCCGTCGAAGCCCGGGAAGCCGAGGTGGCCATTGGCGTCGGCGATGTCGTTGCCGTTGAGGTCGGTCATCGGGCCGGAGCTCTTGATGACCGGGTTGACGTACTTGGCACCGAACAGGCCGTTGTAGCCCGTGTAGCCGCCGGGCTCGTCCGGCAGGAGGTCGGCCCGACCGTGGTTGTCGGTCGAGCACCTGGTCGAGCCGGCCGCGCAGTGGACGCCGATGCCGACGAAGTCGGCGAACGACTGGGTCCCGGCCGCGCCGCCGTCGCCGGCGACCTCGGTCGCCTCGGGCGAGCCCGCCCCGAAGACCGTCGGGATGTCGATGGCGGTGTTCTCGAGGACGGTGTTGGCGGTGGCGATCGAACCGACGTCACAGCCGGCCCGGGTGAACGGGACCCACGGCGCCGGGGCGATCTTGCCCTGCTCGTTGATCATCTCGGGCGTCGTGTCGGACGTCGACCCGGCCGGATCGAACAGCGGCGCGGTCCAGTACGCGAACGAGACGCCCGTGCGGGTCGTCCCGTCGGTCTTGAAGTAGCGGAACGAGTTCGAGACAGGCTGCCCCATCCGATCCGGGTAGACCCCGGTCAGCGAGCTCAGGATGCCGGTCGCGGTGTGCGAGATGAGGACGGTGTGGTCGTTCGTGAGCAGCGTGCCGTTGTTCTGGATGAAGTTGAGCAGATGCGGCATCTGCTCGAGGTCCGACGGGACATCAGGGTTGTCGCGCCGGAAGTGGGTGTTGTCGAACTGGATGTAGATCACGTGCTGGATGTGGTCGCCCGCGGACCGGAGGTCACAGGTCGCGGCCTGGGCGGTCGTCGATCGCGCGCCGGTCAGGGGTGATGCGGCGAGGGCGGTCGCGGCCAGGGCGACAGCCGCGACGAGCGCGCCGAGCCGGCGCGTCAGCGGAGCGGGATGAGTCAGCGCGGCGGGATGAGACAGCGCGGCACGGTCCGGGAGCATCGACGAACCTCCCTTGGGGATCGGTAGATGCTTCGGGTGTATGGCGGCCACATTCGCAGGGGCATAACGGCGAGGTAACGCCGACCTTGCAGGCGGCTCGCGGTCGGCACCGGATACGTCGCGACCACCCGCCATGCGTTGGTGATCGCGGATGGGAATCGAGAGGCCGGCCCGGCGGGCCGGCCTCTCGGGTTCTGCGGGTGCGCGGCTCGCCCGCTAGGGGCGGCCCTTCGCGATGGCGTTCGCGAGGCTGTTCACGTATCGATCGCGCTGGCCGAGGTTGCCCAGGTTCCACTGGAGCTCGAACGTGCGCATGATCGAGAGCGTGTCCATGTAGGTCGAGTCGACACCCGACCGAGTGAAGGCCCGGGCCACGAGGAGCGCCGGGATCCGGGTGCCGGGACCCCACTGGTCATGGGCGGCGACGTCGTTCGAGGCGCTTGGCGGTGGGACGTGGTCCCACTGCCCGCCGAACTCGTCGTAGGTGACGACGATCAGGGTGTTGCCGGCCTGGGGTCCGTCGAGGACGGCCTGGATCAGGTCGACGAGATGGTCGGAGCCGTTCGGCTCGCTCGTGTAGCCCGGGTGCTCGTTCTCGTCGCCGGCCGGCTTGACGAAGCTGACCTGCGGCAGCTGACCGTTGGCGGCCGCCCAGAAGAAGTCCGCCTCGTCCTGGAGGTGGACCCGATCGAGATCGCCGGACGCGTGGTTGTAGCGGGTGAAGTACGCGAACGGGTAGTGATGCTGCTGATAGGCGTAGGCCGGGCAGTATGGATAGCCGCCCGGGACGTTGTCGCCGTCGTTCGGCGCACCAGCCGCGAACCCGTTGTCGGTGTCGCAGCTCGGGCCATCGCCGGCCGTCCAGCCGCGACCGGTCGTGTTGCCGGAGGCGTTGTCCCAGCCGCCGCCGTAGTAGGCCCACCCGACGCCGTGGTCGGACATGAGGTCACCGATCGTCATGTCGGTCGACGAGTTGTCGATCGGCGGGATCTTGGACGCGAATCCGGTGCCGGTCGGCTGGTACCACGGCAGGACGGTGTTGACGGCGTAGTTGCCGCAGGCGAGCCCGGCGACGGTCCATGTCTGACCGCACTCCTGCGTGGTGTTGCCGTCGACGAGCGGGGTGCCCGCCGCATAGAGGGGATAGGCGTTGGTCGATCCGCGCGGCATCCCGTTCGCGTCGAGGACGGAGTGGGAGCCGTTGAACGCGGGTGCGGCTGCCGCGATCAGGAACTGGTGGTTCAGGAAAGAGCCGCCGAATGCCGCCTGGAAGAAGTGGTCGGCGATGACGTACTTCGGGGCGCCGTTCGAGTGGAGGTACTTGTAGATCGGCAGCTCGGTCGTGTCGTAGTAGCCCAGCGACATGCCGGCCGAGTCGCTGCCGGTCATGTAGTGGTCCATCGCCCCGCCGTCGATCTGGTACTGCTCCTGGTAGAAGCGATGGACCAGGTCACGGGTGCAGCCACCGGGCTTCGCGCCGCTGATCGTGTTCCGCTTGTCGATCCCGTTCGAGAAGCCGAACAGGTTCGTGTCTGGCGGGCAGGTCACGTCGTCCGGGCCGATGTAGGCGTCGATGTTGTACGGCCCGTTCTCGAAGTGGCTGTCGTACGTCACCTGGGTGCCGTTCCCGAGCGTGTGCGTCTCGGTGCCGCCGCTGCTGTCCGGGCAGGTGGCCGACAGCGGGCCGCCGGTCTGGGGCGCCTGGCCCGCCTGGTTGACGGTGCGCAGGTTGTAGTCCAGTTGCAGGTCGCACTGGTAGAGGGTGCCGTCCTGGGCGCGCTGCAGCGTGTGCGCGGAGTCGGCGTCGGCGAGTCCCTCGAGATGCTGGCCGTTGACGTCACCCCACAGGCCATAGAGGTTGTCGAAGCTGTGGTTCTCCTCGTAGATCACGACGACGTTCTTGAAGTTCCCGAGGGGACCCGCGTTGGGCCCGTGCGGCGGCGCTGCGGAAGCCGGGACCGCGACCGCGAGCAGGGCGGCAACGGCGGCGGCCACGCCGAGGCGTCTCCGCAGCGGTCTGATCAGGGAGCTCAGAGCGCGGTCGGGCGCGTCGAATGGGACGGTGAGTGGCACAGTCCTCTCCTCCAGTGAGTGGGCACTGACGACGTGGCACTGGGTCGGCAGCCCTGGGATGTCCTCCTCCGCAGGCCCCGATCACCGTATGCCGGCCACGATAGCGCGACCCGCCGTGGGGCGTTAACACGCTGGATGACGCGGTCGCCGACCTGCGGGAATCGAAGAGGCCGGGCCCCCTCGC
>JBKPRF010000263.1:0-2080 GCA_046734475.1 Chloroflexota bacterium | reverse complement strand
GCGTGATGGACTTCGGGTTCATGGGCGGTTCGATGGGCGCCGTCGTGGGCGAGAAGATCACGCGCTCGGCCGAGGACGCCCTCCAGGAGCGGATGCCGCTCGTCGTGGTATCGGCCTCGGGCGGGGCCCGGATGCAGGAAGGCACGCTGGCCCTCATGCAGCTGGCCAAGACCTGTGCCGCGCTCGAGCGCCTGAAGGCCGCCCGCGTGCCGTACATCAGCGTCATGTCCGACCCGACGACCGGCGGCGTGTTCGCCTCCTACGCGGTTCTCGGCGACGTCAATCTCGCCGAGCCGAACGCCCTGATCGGCTTCGCCGGGGCGCGGGTCGCCGCGGGCACGATCGCCCAGGAGCTGCCGCCCGGCTTCCAGCGCTCGGAGTTCCTCTTCGACCATGGCTTCCTCGACCGGGTCGTCCATCGACGCGAGCTCCGGGCCGAGATCGCCGCCCTCCTGCGCTTCATGCGACCGGCCGAAGAGCCGCTGACGAATGGCAACGGCAACGGCCGATCGGCGTTCAGCCCGATCGGCTTCCTGTCGTCGCTCGCCGAGCGGGTCGTGCCCGACGAGATCACCGAGGCCGGCCGTGGTTGACCGCGTCCTGCCGCGCGGCCGGAAGGGCGGCGACGGCGACGCCAGGGCCGCCACCGCGACTGACCCGAAGGCCGCGATGTGGCAGCGCGTCCAGCTGGCCCGCAACCTCGCCCGGCCCCGGACGCTCGAGTTCCTCCGGAACATCGCCGACGAGGTCATCGAGCTGCATGGCGACCGGGGCTTCGGCGACGACGCCGCGATCGTGGCCGGGTTCGCCCGGATCGAGGGCCGCCGGATCGCGTTCGTCGGCCAGCAGAAGGGCGCCGACACCGACGAGAACATCCGCCGCAACTTCGGGATGCCCCACCCGGAGGGCTATCGCAAGGCGATGCGGATCATGGAGCTGGCCGAGCGTCTTGGCCTGCCCATCGTGACGTTCGTCGACGTGCCCGGCGCCCACCCCGGCCCGGAATCCGAGGAGCGGGGGATCGCGGACGCGATCGCCCGGAGCATCGGCCTCATGAGCCGCCTCCGGACCCCGATCGTCGCGGTGATCACCGGCGAGGGTGGCTCCGGCGGGGCCCTCGCGATCGCCGTCGGCGACGTCGTCATCGCCCTCGAGAACGCCGTCTACTCGGTGATCAGCCCCGAGGGCTGCGCCTCGATCCTGTGGCGCACCGCCGACGAGGCTCCCACCGCGGCGCTCGCGATGAAGATGTCGGCCCAGGACCAGCTCGAGCTCGGGGTCGTCGATCGGGTCGTGCCGGAACCCGGTGAGGGGGCCCACGCCGATCCCGCCGAGACGAGCCGGCGATTGCGGACGGTGATCGTCGAGGAGCTCGATCGGCTCGCGGCCTGGACCCCCGACGAGCTCGTGGCGGCGCGCTACCGGCGCTACCGGGCGCTTGGCTCGTACACTGAGGAGACCGCACCACCGGTGGCGCCGCCCCCCAGCCGAGGCCTCGGAGATCGCCTCCGCGACCTGCTCGACCCCGGTCGCTGGACCCCGCCGTCACCGCCATCCGCGCACGAGGAGGTCTGAGCCGTGCCGGAAGCGAAGCGCGAACCGCGTCCCGATGCGCGCCAGACCGACGGCCGTGCGGCCGACCACGCCGAGATCGGGCGCCTTGCCGAGGTCCTCCTGCCGGCCCTCATCGCCAAGCTCTCGACGACGAACCTCGGCGAGCTCGAGGTGCGCGAAGGGGACTGGCGAGTGCGCCTCCGGCGTCCCGCGGCCACGAGCCCGACCTTCGGACGCCGGTCGTCCGACAAGCCCTCCCGGACTCAGCCCGGCCACGAGGGCCACGGCCATCCCCGCGGCGTTCCGGAGTCGCTGCCCCGGACCCGGCTCACCGGCGTGGGACCGGGCGAGACCGGCGCCGCGTCGACCAACGGCAGCGGCGGTGGTCGCGCCGCGGTCGCGGCCGCCATCCGGGCGATCGAGAAGGACGGCAACGTGGCGTACTCCCCGGCCGTCGGCGTGTTCCATCCGGGGCCGCGGGCATCGTCCGGGACGCGGGTCAGGGCCGGCGACGCCCTTGGCACGG
>JBKPRF010000262.1:0-3983 GCA_046734475.1 Chloroflexota bacterium | reverse complement strand
TTCCAGCACGCCGATTCCCTCGGCAACGACGGCACGCTCGAGGCCGGCGCCGCCCAGGTCATGACGTTCTCGCACGGCTTCGACCAGCACGCCGAGAAGAACGGCTCCGCGGACGAGCCACTGCGGTTCATCCAGTTCTGGATCCTGCCGAGCGTCGCGGGCCTCGAGACGCGGGTCCAGCAGCGCCAGTACACGCGCGAGGACCGGACGGACCGCTGGCTCCAGATCATGGGCCCGGCCGGCACCGACGGGCTCGATCTCTCGCAGGACGCGAGCGCGCTCGTTGCCCACCTGAGCGCGGGCCATCGCCTCGACCACGCGTTCGCGCCCGGCCGCGGCGGCTACGCCTACGTCATCGACGGGCGAGTGGACGTCGACGACGAGTCGCTCCGGACTGGCGACGCGATCAAGGTCGAGCGCGAGACGGGCCTCTCGTTCACCACGGATCTCGCGGCCGAGCTCATCCTGGTCGACGTGCCCCTCGAGTTCACGCCGGTCGGCGTCTGGGCCATGTGATACGGTTCACGCCTCGATGCGGTACGGGCGCTCCGGTCAGCGCCCCGGTCTCACCACCATCCCCATTCAGAACCCCTCTCTCGTGACGCCCTGACCGGTCCTCGCAGCAGAAGCCTGCGGGCGGGCCGTTTGTTCAGGAGCGCATTCGCACATGTCATTCGACAGCCTCGGGCTGACGCCCGAGCTCCTTCGCGCCGTCGCGGCCGAGGGCTACACCGAGCCGACCCCGGTCCAGACCGAGGCCATCCCGTTCATCCTCGAGCGTCGCGACCTCCTCGCCGGCGCCCAGACCGGCACGGGCAAGACGGCGGCCTTCGTGCTGCCGATCCTCCAGCTGCTCAACGCCTCGCGGCCCGCGCCCCGGCACCCGATCGGGTCCGGACCTCGCGGCGCGACCGGCCTCCCGATCCGCTGCCTCGTCCTGACCCCGACCCGTGAGCTCGCGCTCCAGATCGACGCCTTCGTCCGCACCTACGGCCGCGAGCGCCCGGTCCGGTCGACGGCCATCTACGGCGGCGTCGGCTACGAACCGCAGTACAAAGCCATCAAGGCCGGACCGGAGATCGTGGTCGCGACCCCCGGCCGCCTGCTCGACATCGCGTCGCAGGGCCGGATCGACCTGCGGTCGGTCGAAATCCTCGTCCTCGACGAGGCCGACCGGATGCTCGACATGGGCTTCATCCGCGACATCCGCCGGGTCCTCGCCCTCCTCCCGGCTCGACGCCAGAACCTGCTGTTCTCGGCGACGTTCTCCGACGAGATCCGGACCCTGGCGGCGAGCTTCCTCGAGAACCCCGCCTACGTCCAGATCGCGCGCCGCAACGCACCGATCGAGCTCGTCCGCCAGGTCGTCCACCCGGTCGATCGGAGCCGCAAGCGCGAGCTCCTGAGCTCGCTCATCCGGACCGGCCGGATCGACCGAGCGCTCGTGTTCACCCGCACGAAGCACGGTGCGAACCGCCTCGCCGAGCAGCTCGGCCATGACGGCATCAGTGCCGCGGCGATCCACGGCAACAAGTCGCAGGGCCAGCGAGTGCGCGCGCTCGACGACTTCAAGGCCGGTCGCGCCGCGATCCTCGTCGCGACGGAGGTCGCCGCCCGCGGCCTCGACATCGACGGCCTGCCCCACGTCGTGAACTTCGAGCTGCCGACCGTCGCCGCCGACTATGTCCACCGGATCGGCCGAACCGGTCGCGCGGGCCTCGAGGGCGACGCCGTCTCGCTCGTCTGCGTCGACGAGGCCGGCCTGCTGGCTGACATCGAGGCGCTCCTGCGGAAGCCGATCCCGACGCAGCTCGTCGCGGGCTTCGAGCCCGACCGGTCCATCCGGGCCGAGCGGATCCCGGAGCTCATGCGCGCCGGCGGCCGTGGCGGTGCTCGCTTCGCACATTCCCGTGGCGGTCCGGCACCCCGGCCCGCCCATCGCAGCAGCTCGAACCGTCCAGTCCATCGCGGCTCACCACGGCGGTGGACCGCGGCCAGTAGCGCCGCGAGGCGCGACCATCGGCAACGGCCCCTCCCGCGGGAAGCCACAGCACCGGCCCGATCACCGGCCGACAAGCGCACCCTGGATCAGCGCCGGACAGGGCGGCAAGCCGACAGCCGGCACGAGCAGCGGCGCCTTCGTCGCGATGCCCGGCGAACGGTTTGCCCGCCGCGCGAGCTAATCTCGAGCTGAGATCACACGCTGGTTCTGACTCGGTAGCGCAGGTGCGTGACCCCGCGCGGTGTCGCGCTCTAGCTGGTCTCGCGGATCGGTTCCAGATCGATCGTCCGGGCCCGCCGCGTCGCGCCGGCATCGGTCCGGACGATCGCGGCCGGGATCACGCCGCCGACGAGTGATTCGACGAGCGCGGTCTCACCGGCGTACAGCCCGCTCCCAATCCGGACGCGGCTACCGACGACGACCTCCGCTCGTCCGGTGATCGCGCCGAGGTTGATCGTGACCGCGCGACTGGCGGCGGCGGCGGCGCGGGCGTCTGCCGCCGCTGCCGCGGAGGACGCGCCCTTCGAATTGGTCCGAGCCGGCGGATAGACGACCTTCTTCTTGCGGCTCACCTAGAAGCGCCGCCGAGGTCGATCCTCGGCCTTGGGCGGCTTCGGCTCGCGGCCTGGACGTGGCGGGTTCGGCTTCGTGCCGGGCGCCATGTCGGGTGGAGGCGGCAACGGTCCGCGGGCCTTCGCGGCACGGACCTGGGCGTCGAACGCCGAGGCGACATCCGCGGGCAGGCTCCCGCGCCAGGCGCGCTCGATCTCGGCGATTCGCGCCGCCGTTGCACCGCGGCGCTCCTTCTCGGCCTTCGAATGCTTGTCCATGCCCCCTCGTCTGCCCGAGGGTCCGATACGGACCCGGTCGCATAGCGTAGCCCGGCGTGGACCACCGCACGTTAGTCTCCCAGCGTGTTCCCCTCGGCCGACACCGCCCTCACGCACATCCTCGTCGTGCGCGATCCCGCGAGAAGCCGTTCCTGGTACACGGATGTGCTCGGCGCGACCCTGTACCGCGAGTACGGCACGTCGGTCGTCCTGAGCTTCGGGGGCGCCTGGCTGCTGCTGGTCGAGGGTGGCGGACCGACCGCGGACAAGCCGACCGTGACCCTCGCCCCGCCGGCCGATCCCGACCTGCGAGACAACCTCTTCACGATCCGCGTCGACGACTGCCAGGCGACGTACGAGCTCCTCCGCGCGAGGGGCGGGGAGTTCCTGACGCCGCCGGTCGCGAACGGGAGCGAGATTCGCTGCTTCCTCCGCGACCCGGACGGCCATCTCTTCGAGCTCAGCGAGTATCGAACCGGCGAGAGCTGACCCGTGGCCGACGAGACCCGGGTCGATCGCTGGCTGTGCGCCGTGCGCCTCGTCAAGACCCGGCCCATGGCGACCCAGCTGTGCGAGGCCGGCCACGTCCGCGTCAACGGCCATCCGGCCAAGCCCTCGACGAAGGTCCGCGCCGGCGACGTGGTGCACGCGCTGATCGCCGAGCGCGAGCGGATCGTCGAGGTCGTGCGGCCGATCGAGATGCGCGTCGGCGCTCCGGCCGCCGCCGAGTGCTACGTCGACAACAGCCCGCCGCCGGTGATCCGCGAGATCGCACCCGGCATCAAGGCGGTGCGAGGGGAGGGGAGGCCGAGCAAACGCCTTCGCCGCGAGCTCGAGCGGATGCGGCGGCTCGGATCCGAGTAGGACGTTTGGTGGCGAAGACACCTGTCCAGTCACCTAATTCTTGACCTGCCCGCGATACCGAGTACGCTCGCGAGCGGGCCTGCTCTGGATCGAGCAGGGGAGGGCGGGATGCAGGATTTGACGGCGTTGCTCACGGCGATCGGTGGGATCGCGTGGCCGCTGCTCGCGCTCTTCGTGGTGCTTCGGTTCGCGGGGCCGATCGCCGGTGTCATCGACTCGGCAAAGGCCCGAGGCTTCACCCTGAAGGTCGGCGGGCAGGAGTTGACCATTGAAGAAGCCGCCAAGGC
>JBKPRF010000261.1:0-6901 GCA_046734475.1 Chloroflexota bacterium | reverse complement strand
CCTCTTCTCCGAGATCGGCATCTCCCTCTTGATCACGACCCTCGCCGGCGTGCTCGCCGGCTACTGGGTCGACACGCAGCTTGGCAGCCTGCCGGTGTTCGTCATCGTCGGCTTCCTGGTGGGGGCCGGGAGCGGCACCGTGCTGATCTATCGCTTGGTGACCAGGTTCCTGAACACGATCGAGTAACGAGCCCCCGGAACCTGGGGTGGAGGATGAGTGTCGAGCCAGACGAGCGTGCCCAACGCGCCCGCCCAGCCCGCCGAGCCTGACGAGGCCGCGCCGCCGAAGCGGTCGTCGCGCGGCCGCTGGCTGCTCCTGATCGCGGCAGTCGTCGTCCTCGATATCGCGGCCCTCATCGCGTTCCCGCCGTTCCCCAAGGGCGGCCAGCCGGGTGAGGCCTGCGACTTCCCAGCCTGCTTCATCTCGAGCACGCTCGAGTTCCCGGCGCCCCACACCGTCCTGGCCCTCGACCCGAACGCCCCCACGCCTCCGCAGGTCGGCGTCTACTTCGAGCCGGCCATCAGCTCGACCCTGCTGACGATGTGGATCGTCATGGCGATCGTCATCACCGGCACGATCCTCCTCGTGCGCGGCGCGCAGCTCCGCCCGAGCGGCCGCCAGAACGTCTTCGAGTTCGTCTACGAGTTCCTGGCGGACTTCGGGATGGGCCTCGCCGGACCCACGGCCAAGCCCTATATCCCGATCTTCATCGGGGCGTTCCTGCTCGTCCTCTTCGACAACTGGATCGGGCTCGTGCCGCCGGTCGGCAAGATCGAGGCGCTGCGGGCCCCCTCGAGCGACGTGAACATCACGATCGGGATGGCCCTGGTGAGCTTCTCGATCTTCCACATCGAGGGCGTCCGCAAGCTCGGCGTCGGCGGCTACCTCGGCAAGTTCTTCCCGTTCTACGAGTTCCGGAAGGGCGTCGGCGCCGGGATCATCGCGATGTTCGTCGGGATCATCGAGCTGATGCTCGAGTTCGTGAAGCCGGTGACGCTGTCGATGCGACTCTTCGGCAACATCTACGGCGGCGAGGTCGCCCTCGGCGTCATCACCTCCCTGACAATCGCGATCTTCCCGATCGCGCTGCTGTTGCTCGATGGCATGCTGAACGCGATCCAGGCCCTGATCTTCAGCACCCTGACGCTCGTGTTCATCACGCTCGCGATCGAGAGCCATCACGAGGACGAAGGCCATATGGCCGAGGACGTCCTCGGCGCGATCCAGGGGCACGATCCCCACGCGCTCCAGCCAAGCACCTGATCACGACAACCAGGCACCAACCAACAGGAGGGAACCTCGCAATGGAGCACATCGGCGCCGGTCTTGCAGCCCTCGGGGTCATCGGCCCCGGCATCGGCATCGGCATCCTCGCCGGCCTCTCGGCCAGCGCGATCGGCCGGAATCCCGACGCGGCGGGCCAGATCCGCGGCATCGCGATCATCCTGGCGGCCTTCGCCGAAGGCCTCGGCGTCCTCGCGATCGTCGTCGGCCTGCTCGCGATCTTCATCAAGGGCTAGCCGCACGTGCACCCGGTGGACCTGCTGTCCCTGGTCTCGCTGACCGGCGGCCACGCTGTTCGGCTCGCGGCCGAGGAGCCGGGCCTGTTCCAGATCAACCTGTTCCAGGTGATCATCGCGGCCCTCAACTTCATCGTGTTCCTCGTGGTCATGTACACGTTCGCGTTCAAGCCCGTGTCCCAGATGCTCGAGAACCGCCGCGAGCGGATCGAGCAGGGCCTGGCCGACGCCGAGCAGGCGAAGAAGGACCGCGAGAGCGCCGAGCACGAGCGGCTCGAGACGCTGGCCGAGGCCCGCCGCGAGTCGAACGAGATCCTGGCCCGTGCCCAGAGGATCGCCCAGGAGACTCGAGACGCCGACATCGCCGCGACCCGCGCCGAGCTGGAGCGGATGCGGACGAGCGCAGCCGAGGAGATCGAGGCCGAGAAGGGCCGAGCCCTCGCCGAGCTGCGCAGCGAAGTTGCCGACCTGGCCCTCGCCGCGGCCGGCAAGGTCCTCGGCGAGTCGATGACCGAAGCCCGCCAGCGCAAGCTGGTCGAGGAGTTCATCGCGGGAGATAGCAAGAACTGATGGCTCGATCGACGACGGCTGCGCGGCGCTACGCGGAGGCGGCCTTCGAGCTGGCCGATCGCGACAACGCGCTCGACGCCTGGGCAGCGGGCCTGGCCTCGGCCGCCGCCGTGGCGGCCGAGGGGCAGGCCGTGGCCTACCTCGACAGTCCGGCCGTGCCGCTCGACCAGCGGTTCGCCACGGTCGACAAGCTGCTCGCCAATCGCGCTCCCGACGGCGTGGGCCGCCTGGCCAAGCTGCTCGTCCAGCGCCGCACCACTGATCGGCTCGTCCCGATCGCCACGGAGTTCGAGCGGCTCCTCAACGAGCGGCGCGGGATCGTCGAGGCGCTCGTGACGAGTGCCACGCCGCTCACCTCCGACGAGACCGACGCACTGCGCTCGAAGGTCGAGCGGATGACCGACAGGACGGTGACCCTGCGGGTCGCGGTCGACGACGCGCTGATCGGCGGGCTGACCGTCCGGATCGGCGACACCCTCTACGACGCCAGCGTTCGCGGCCGCCTCGAGCGGCTCCGCGAGTCGCTCCTCGCCACCGCCAGATAAGCCCGGGAGAATCGATGGCCATCCGCTCCGACGAGATCGTCAACATCATCAAGTCCCAGATCGACACGTTCGACGCCGAGGCGGAGACCCGCAACGTCGGCACGGTCGTCGAGGTCGGCGACGGGATCGCCCAGGTCTACGGTCTCGAGGGCGCGCTGGCCTCGGAGCTCCTCGAGTTCCCGGGCGGCGTCATGGGCATGGCCCTGAACCTCGAGGAGGAGACCGTCGGCGCGGTCATTCTCGGCGATTCGTCGGCGATCAAGGAGGGCGACACGGTCAAGACGACCGGCCGCGTCGTCGAGGTTCCGGTCGGCCAGGGCCTCCTCGGCCGCGTCGTGGACCCGCTCGGCCGGCCGCTCGACGACAAGGGTCCGATCAAGGCGACGCGCAGCCGCCCGGTCGAACGGATCGCCCCCGGCGTCATCGTCCGCCAGGGCGTCGACACGCCTGTCCAGACTGGCATCAAGGCGATCGACGCGCTCATCCCGATCGGTCGCGGCCAGCGCGAGCTGATCATCGGCGACCGGCAGACCGGCAAGACCGCGATCGCGATCGACGCGATCATCAACCAGAAGGGCCAGGGGCTCGTCTGCATCTACGTCGCGATCGGCCAGAAGCTCTCGACCGTCGCCCAGACAGTCGCGACGCTCGAGAAGTACGGCGCCATGGATCACACGATCGTGGTGGTCGCCGGGGCCGAGGATCCCGCTCCGCTCCAGTACATCGCCCCGTACTCCGGCGTGGCGATGGGCGAAGAGGTCATGGAGGAGGGCGTCCAGCTCGACGGCGCGACCGTCAAGGACGCGCTGTGCGTCTACGACGACCTCTCGAAGCACGCCTGGGCCTACCGCGAGATGGCCCTCCTGCTGCGCCGCCCGCCGGGCCGCGAGGCATACCCGGGCGACGTCTTCTACCTCCACTCCCGGCTGCTCGAGCGCGCGGCCCGGCTGAACGACGAGAACGGCGGTGGCTCGCTGACGGCGCTGCCGATCATCGAGACCCAGGCGAACGACGTGTCGGCCTACATCCCGACGAACGTCATCTCGATCACCGACGGCCAGATCTTCCTCGAGACCGACCTGTTCAACGCCGGTCAGCGGCCGGCCCTGAACATCGGCATCTCGGTCTCGCGCGTCGGTTCCGCCGCGCAGACCAAGGCGATGCGCAAGGTCGCCGGCCCGCTCAAGCTCGACCTCGCCCAGTACCGGGCGCTCGCCGCGTTCGCCCAGTTCGCGTCCGACCTGGACAAGGCGACCCGCGATCAGCTCACGCGCGGCGAGAAGCTCTCGGAGATCGTGAAGCAGCCGCAGTACCAGCCCCTGCCGGTCGAGAAGCAGACGGCGATCCTGTATGCCGCGACGAAGGGCCAGCTCGACGACGTCCCGACCCCGCGGGTCAAGGAGTTCGAGACCCAGCTCTACCGGTTCCTCGAGACCGAGCGGCCCAAGATCCTCGAGGAGCTCGCCAGGACGAAGACCCTGACCGACGAGCTGGCCGCGGCGCTCGACGAGGCCGTCGCCGACTTCCGCAAGAGCTTCCTGGCCTAGATGGCGAGCCAGCGCGATATCCGGCGGCGCATCGGCGCTGTTCGGAACATCAAGCAGATCACGCGGGCCATGCAGTTCGTGGCCGCCTCGAAGCTGCGGCGCGCCCAGGACTCGACGCTGGCGGCCCGGCCGTACAGCGAGAAGATCGACGAGGTCCTGGCGGATCTCGCCGCCGTCCTCAGCGGCGAGGACCACCCGCTGCTGACGCAGCGCGAGTCGGGCAAGCGCCTGATGATCGTCATCACCACGGACCGCGGCCTGGCCGGGCCGCTGAACACGAACACGGTCCGCTTCGCGGCCCGGGAGATCACCGAGCACCACGGCGACCTCGCCCTCGTGACCGTGGGCCGGAAGGGCCGCGACGCGCTGCGCCGCAACCGGGTCCCCATGGAGGCCCATTTCGCCGGCTTCGGCGATCGCCCGTCGTTCGCCGACGTCCTGCCGCTGGCGCGCCTCGTGACCGACGACTACCTCTCGGGCGGCTACGCCCGGATCGAGCTCATCTACAGCCGCTTCATCTCGACGCTCGCCCAGAAGCCGGTGATGGAGCAGCTGCTGCCGGTCGAGGCCGCCGCGGACACGGAGGGCATCCCCGGCAACCAGTTCATCTTCGAGCCGAGCCCGCAGGCCGTGCTTCAGCAGCTCCTGCCAAGGTACGTGGCGACCCGGATCTTCCAGGCCGTCCTCGAGGCCAAGGCCAGCGAGGAATCGAGCCGGATGGTCGCGATGAAGAACGCCACGGAGAACGCCGAGGAGCTGATCGACGACCTGACCCTGTCCTACAACAAGGTTCGCCAGTCGAACATCACCCGCGAGATGATCGAGATCGCGACCGGCGCCCGCGTGCGCGCATAGCGCTCGACCCCAGGAGGACGAACCCGACCATGGCCGTCGCCACAGCCCCGACCACCGGACGCGTGGTCCAGATCACCGGACCCGTCGTCGACATCGAGTTCCCGGCGGGCCGGCTGCCGGCGATCTACAACGCCGTCGAGATCGAGCGCGAGGGCCAGGACTCCCTCGTCTGCGAGGTCCAGCAGCACCTTGGCAACAACTGGGTCCGGTCGGTCGCGATGACGACCACCGACGGCCTCGCCCGGGGCATCGAGGCCCGCGACACGGGCGGCCCGATCGCCGTGCCCGTCGGCGAGGCCACCCTCGGCCGGGTCTTCGACGTCCTCGGCCGGCCGATCGACAACAAGGGCCCGGTCAACGCCGAGGCGATGCTGCCGATCCATCGGAACCCGCCCGCCTTCGACGACCAGACGACCGAGGTCGAGGTCTTCGAGACCGGGCTGAAGATCATCGACCTCATCTGCCCGTTCAAGAAGGGCGGCAAGGTCGGCATCTTCGGCGGTGCCGGCGTCGGCAAGACCGTCATCATCCAGGAGCTCATCCGGAACGTCGCCCAGGAGCACTCGGGCTATTCCGTGTTCGCCGGCGTCGGCGAGCGGAGCCGCGAGGGCAACGACCTCATCCACGAGATGACCGAGTCGGGCGTCATCGCGAAGACCGCGTTCGTGTTCGGCCAGATGAACGAGCCGCCGGGCGCCCGCCAGCGGGTCGGCCTCACCGGCCTGACCATGGCCGAGTACTTCCGCGACGAGGAGGGCCGCGACGTCCTCCTCTTCATCGACAACATCTTCCGGTTCACCCAGGCCGGCTCCGAGGTCTCGGCGCTTCTCGGCCGGATGCCGTCGGCGGTCGGGTACCAGCCGAATCTCGCCACCGAGATGGCCGCTCTCCAGGAGCGGATCACCTCGACGAAGAAGGGTTCGATCACCTCGCTCCAGGCGGTCTTCGTCCCCGCGGACGACTACACCGACCCGGCGCCGGCGACCACCTTCGCGCACCTCGACTCGACGATCCGCCTCGAGCGCTCGATCGCCGAGCTCGGCATCTACCCGGCGGTCGACCCGCTGACCTCGACGTCGACGATCCTCGATCCGCTCGTCGTCGGGCAGGAGCATTACGACGTCGCGCAGGAGACGAAGCGCGTGCTGCAGCGCTACCGCGACCTCCAGGACATCATCGCCATCCTCGGCATCGACGAGCTGTCGGAGGAGGACAAGGCGACCGTTGCGCGGGCGCGGCGGCTCCAGCGGTTCGCGTCGCAGCCGTTCTTCGTCGGCGAGGTCTTCACCGGCCGACCCGGCAAGTACGTCTCGATCAAGGAGACCGTCTCGTCGTTCAAGGAGATCCTCGAGGGCAAGGCCGACGACCTGCCGGAGCAGGCGTTCTTCCTCGCCGGCACGCTCGACGACGTCCGCGAAAACGCGAAGGCGCTCGAGAAGTGACGACGGTCGAATGGCGTCCTGTCCGGCGGGATCCGTCCGCCGGTCGCTCGCGCCTTACGGAGCTCGCGCCTGCCGGCCGGGCCCCCGCCGGCCACCCCTTTACCGGTAGTCACCCCTGCTCGGCAAGGGCGGGGTAACCGATGCCACTCCTTCTGGACATCGTCACGCCCGAGCGGCTCGCGTACAGCGACACGGTCGACGCCGTGCAGCTGCCGGGGGCCGAGGGCGAGATGGGCATCCTCCCGCACCACGCCCCGCTGCTCGCGACGCTCGGCGTCGGCGAGCTCCGGATCCGGAAGGGCTCCGAGGAGGCGTTCTTAGCGATCGCGGGCGGGTTCGTCCCGGTCCGTCCCGACAAGGTCGTCGTGATGGCCGAGACGGCCGACATGGCGTCCGAGATCGACGTCGAGAAGGCGCAGGA
>JBKPRF010000260.1:0-2123 GCA_046734475.1 Chloroflexota bacterium | reverse complement strand
GGCCCAGGTCGCCCTGCTCATCGAGCATCGCCTCGGCGGCTGCGCGGGCCTTGACGGCGAGGTCGCGATGGTCGGTTCGCTGCAGCGAGGCCACGCGCAGGCGGGGCAACCCGCTCTGGACGAGGCCGAGGACGTCGCCCTCGCGTCGCAGCTCCCAGTCGCGCTCGGCCAGCTCGAAGCCGTCGGTGAGGTCGCGGATGGCGATGAGGCGGGCGCGTGCCGTCTCGTCGGTCGTGTCCGAGACGAGGACGCAGTACGACTCCGCGGTGCCGCGGCCGACACGGCCCCGCAGCTGATGGAGCTGGGCCAGCCCGAACCGGTCGGCGCCCTCGACGATCATCAGCGTCGCCTCGGGCACGTCGACGCCGACCTCGACGACGGTCGTGCCGACGAGGACCTGGATCTCGCCGTCGCGGAAACGCGCCATCTCGGCGTCGCGATCCGCAGCCTTCAGCCGGCCGTGGACGAGCCCGACCCGGAGTGGTGCGAGCAGCGTCGTGAGCCGCGCGGCCTCGGCTTCGGCGGCGATGGCGGCGGACGCCGCGACGGCCTCCTCGTCGAGCTCGCCGTCGGACGCGTCGGCATCGGCGCTGATCAGCGGGACGACGACGAACGAACGGTGGCCGCGATCGGCCTCCTCGCGCACGAACGCCCACAGCCGGTCGAGCTCATCGGTGCCCCGGATCGCGGTCCGGATCGGGATCCGGCCCTCCGGCTGGGTTCGAAGGTCGGTGACGTCGAGGTCGGCGTACAGGACCTGGCCCAGGGTCCGCGGGATCGGCGTGGCCGTCATCAGGAGGACATGCGGCACGCGACCGGCGGCCTTGGCCTCGAGAGCCGATCGCTGACCGACGCCGAATCGGTGCTGCTCGTCGATGACGACGAGCCCGAGGTCCGCGAATGCCACCGACTCCGAGATGAGCGCGTGGGTGCCGACGACGATCGGGGCCATCCCCGACGCGAGGAGGTCCCGGACCCGATCGGCATCGCCGCCCCGGAGCGAGCCGGTGAGGAGCTCGACCGGCCGCCCGAGCGGCGCCAGCAGGTCGGTGAGCGTTCGATGGTGCTGGCGCGCGAGGAGGTCCGTCGGCGCCAGCAGGGCCGCCTGGCGACCGGCGGCCGCAACGGCCGCGAGAGCCCACGCCGCCACGGCCGTCTTGCCCGATCCGACGTCCCCCTGGAGCAACCGCAGCATCGGCGTCTCGCGCTCGAGGTCGGCCCGGATGGCAGCGATCGCGGCATCCTGGTCCCGGGTCAGGTCGACGTCGCGGCCGACCTTGCGACGGATGCCCGCCACGATCGCGTCGCGGATGTCGCGGTCCGTCGCCACGGTGATCGACACGGCGCCGCCGCGCTCGTGGATCCGGCTCCGGCGCCGGCCGACCATCCCCACCTGCAGCGCCAGGAGCTCGTCGAACGCGAGCCGCTCGAGGGCCTCGTCACGGCGCTCGAACGTCGTCGGGTAATGGGCCTCCTCCAGCGCCTCCCCGATCGGTGGCAGCCGGCGTTCGCGACGGAGCGCGTCGGGCAGGTATTCGCGGTAGTCGTGGCCGGCCCGGTCGAGGGCTGTCCGGATCGCCCGCCGGAGCGTGTTCGCGGTCAGCCCGGCGGTGAGGCGGTACACCGGCACGATCCGGCCGGCGTGGAGCAGCGCCGAGCCGTCGTCGCGCTGGAACTCGGGGTTGTCGAGGGTGAGACGGGAGCCGAATCGCCGCAGCCGGCCGCTGACGACGATCGCGTCGCCGGCCCGCAACCGGCGCTCGATGAAGCGCCGCCCGAACCACGTGGCGCTGATCGTGCCGGTCTCGTCCTCGAGCCTCGCGACGGTGCGCTGGACCCGCTTCCGGAACGTCGGCTCGACTCGCAGCTCGCCGACGCGGACCCGGGCTGAGACGATCTCGCCGTCGGGCGTCCACGTCAGGTCGCCGAGGCGCGTCATCTCGCGCAGGTCGTCGTAGCGCCGCGGCAGGTGGAAGAGCAGGTCGCGAACGGTGGTGACGCCGAGGCGGCGGCCGACGCGACCGATGGTCGGGCCGCCAGGCAGCCGCGACTTCGCGACCGCGGTGTCGAGGAGCTCGGGCGGCGGTTCCGTCCCGGACCCCCGCTTGGACTCGGTCCCGGGC
>JBKPRF010000259.1:0-2852 GCA_046734475.1 Chloroflexota bacterium | reverse complement strand
GTCCACCAGCCCGCGGTTCTGCAGGTAGCGGTTGAACCGCGCCTGGTAGATCGCGTCGATCGGGCCGAGGCCCATCGAGACGGTCGGGAACTCCCAGAAGTCGGGCATGAGCCGCGGGTGCGGGTACGAGCTGAGCCCGTTCTGCGGCGGCGTCTCGCGCCGGAAGTGGTCGAGCTGCTCGGTCGAGATGCGGCCCTCGAGGAACGCCCGGGCGTAGATGCCTGGCGCCGCGTGGCCCTGGTAGAAGACCTGATCGCCCGGGCCCGCGTCGCGGCCCTTGAAGAACCAGTTGAACCCGACCTCGTACAGCGTCGCCGCCGACGCGTACGTCGCGAGGTGCCCACCGATGCCGCTGAACCGGGTGTTCGCGCGCAGCACCATCGCGACGGCGTTCCAGCGGATCAGCCGGCGGATGCGCCGCTCGAGCACCTCGTCGCCCGGGAACTCGGGCTCCTGCTCCGGGCTGATCGTGTTGATGTACCGGGTGTTGGTGAGCGGCGGCAGCCCGACCTGGAGCTGGCGGGCGCGCTTCAGGAGCTTGAACAGCAGGAACCGGGCGCGGGTCTCGCCCTCCTGGTCGACGACGTCGTCGAGCGAGCGGATCCAGTCGATGGTCTCCTGCTCGTCGATGTCGGGCAGCTGGTGCTTGAACTCGTCGAGGAACATCGCGTTCTTGGGAATCGTGTCGGTCATGCCGAACAGGAACGATAGCCCAAGACGTCCGCGACCGGCCCGTTGCGAACCGGATTCGGATCGGTCGCGATAGAGTCGGGTCGTGCCCAGCTCGCCGATCTACGACGCCAGGACGGCTCTGCTCGTGGTCGACGTCCAGAACGACTTCGCCGATCCGAAGGGGTCGTTGAGCGTCCGCGGCGGCGAGGCCGTCGTGCCCCGCTGCTCGCAGGCGGCGCGTGATGCCGCCGAAGCCGGCGCCTACGTCGCCTACACCCAGGACTGGCACCCCCACGACACGCCCCACTTCGCGAAGGACGGTGGGATCTGGCCCGTGCACTGCGTCGCCGGCAGCTGGGGCGCCTGGTTCCACCCGGACCTCGAGGTGGGCGGGCCGTCCATCCGGAAGGGCTCCAACGGCGAGGATGGCTACTCCGGCTTCACGATGCGCGACCCCGTGACCGGCAGCACGATGCCGACCCAGCTCGAGGGGCTCCTGCGCCGCCACGAGATCGAACGAATCGTCATCGGCGGCCTGGCGACCGACTACTGCGTCAAGGCGACCGCGCTCGACGCGGTCAGGCTCGGATTCGACACGACGATCCTGACCGACGCGATCGCGGCGGTGAACCTCGAGCCCACGGACGGCGAGCAGGCGATCGACGAGATGCAGGCGGCCGGCGTCCACCTCGCGCGGGTCAGCGAGTACGTCGCCGCCGACGCGGTCGCCGAAGAAGCGTCCGGCTAGGCCGTGCAGCTCCACCTCGTCGACGCGACATACGAGCTCTTCCGGGCCCACTACGCCCCGCGGCCGCCGACGCGCGGCCGCGACGGCGTGAATCTCTCGGGGGTCGCGGGGCTCGTGGACCAGCTCCTCTACCTGCTCCGCGAGGAAGGCGCGACCCACGTCGGGTGCGCCACGGACCACGTCATCGAGTCGTTCCGGAACGACATGTTTCCGGGCTACAAGTCGTCGTTCGGCATGCCGCCGGAGCTCCTCGACCAGTTCCCGATCGCCGAAGACGCGATCCGGGCCCTCGGGCTCGTCGTCTGGCCCGAGGTCGAGTTCGAGGCCGACGACGCGATCGCGGCTGCCTGCGACCGCTTCGCCGGGGACACGCGCGTATCGAAGGTCCTCGTCTGCACGCCGGACAAGGACATGGCCCAGCTCGTCGAGGACCGTCGGGTCGTGCTTCTCGACCGCCGCCGCCGGATCGAGTACGACGCCGAGGCGGTGGTCGGCAAATGGGGCGTCCACCCCGGCTCGATCCCGGATTGGCTCGCGCTCGTCGGCGACTCGTCC
This sequence comes from Chloroflexota bacterium, assembly GCA_046734475.1. GTDB lineage: Bacteria > Chloroflexota > Limnocylindria > Limnocylindrales > CSP1-4 > UBA5189. The sequence continues at coordinate 877 of JBKPRF010000259.1, read as the reverse complement.
GATGGCTATCCGGGGTTGCCCGGCTGGGGCGCGAAGTCCGCGGCCGCGGTCCTCTTCCGATATGGCTCCCTCGAGGGCATCCCGGGCAAGGCCTCGGCCTGGGAGGTCCCGTCGCTCCGCGGCGGGCCGGTCCTCAACGCCACGCTCCGCGAGCACTGGGACGAGGCGTTGCTGTACCGCTCGCTCGCCCGGCTGCGGACGGCGGCCGACGGCCTCGACATCCCGCAGCGGGACATCGAGGAGCTCCGCTGGAACGGCACGCCGCGCGCCGAGTGGCACGCGTTCTGCGATCGCTGGGGCCTCGACGACGGCCGTCGGAACCGCCCCCACCGTTGGCTCGATTGAGGCCCTTTTGAGGCGATAGGGCGCACGCGATAGACCCTCTCGCCAGGGTCGGACCTCGTGAGTCGCCGCGACTGACAGCCTAGTCAGGAACTCGAACGGAGATAGCCGTGAATGACCTCACCTGACTGATCATCAACAACGATGATTTGCAGGTCGATAGGAGTCGGCGTCCTGCCAGGCCCCGTCGGTAGGAACTTTCCGCCCGCCCCAAAGACAAAGACCCACGCAGTTTGGGTAGGCGTCGATGAATCAACATTCGCCTTCACCATCGCCCGCCCGAAGGTGAGGATCGGCCCATGATCGAGTCCACCGTCGACCGCCTGGATTGCCGCCGCTTCCGCCGCCGACAATGAAACCTTCGGCTCGGCCACTCCCAGCGCGACCACGGTTGACACGACGTTCGCCTGTTCCAGATCGCTAGCCGAGACCGCGGCGACGTCCAATGCGGGCCAGCCTCCCGGCGCTGGCGAAGATCCGCCCGCTCCTGCGCGCGCGCACCCGCCCAAGCAGACTGCGATAACCGCCAGAACTA
>JBKPRF010000258.1:0-7801 GCA_046734475.1 Chloroflexota bacterium | reverse complement strand
GGTGCCGAGGTGGTCGGAGCCGAATGGCAGAACCGCCGCCATGTCGACCCGAACTGGTACGTCGGCAAGGGCAAGGCCGAGGAGCTCGCCGGCGGTGTACGGCACCCGGACGTCGACATCGACCCACAGCGTTGCGAGGAGCGCCGAGAGCTCCGTTCGGAGGGTGTCGAGCCCGAAGCCGGTGAGGGCCGAGATCGCCACCGCCCCGCCGACCGACGGGGCCGTCAGGTGGCCGTTCGTCGCGGCGGGATCGAGCAGGTCGGCCTTGTTGTAGGCCACGAGCCGCGGCTTCTCGCCGGCACCGAGCTCGTCGAGGACCGTCTGGACCGTCTCGCGATGCTCGACGATGTGCGGATCCGCGGCGTCCACGACCTCGACGAGGACGTCGGCCCGGTTGACCTCCTCGAGCGTCGCCCGGAACGCGTCGACGAGCTGGTGGGGCAGCTTGTGGATGAAGCCGACGGTGTCGGTGAGGATCGCGGTCTGGCCGTCGCCGAGCTTGACCTGGCGCGAGGTCGGGTCGAGCGTCGCGAAGAGCTTGTTCTCGGCGAGCGTCACCTCGCTGCCGACGAGGGCGTTGAGCAGCGTCGACTTGCCGGAGTTCGTGTAGCCGACGATGCCGACGGTCGGCCACATCCGGCGGTCCCGGCCGCGGGCCGCGGTCGCCCGGGCTCGCCGTACGTCGTCGACCCGCTCCTTCATCTTCTTGATCCGGTCGCGGATGATCCGCCGGTCGGTCTCGAGCTGGCTCTCGCCCGGGCCCCGGGTCCCGATGCCGCCGCCGGTCCGCGAGAGATGGGTCCAGAGGCGCGTCAGGCGCGGGAGCTGGTACTCCAGCTGGGCGAGCTCGACCTGGAGCCGGCCTTCGTGGGTCCGGGCGTGCTGGGCGAAGATGTCGAGGATCAGCCGGCTGCGGTCGATGACCTTGGTGTTGAGCAGCTGCTCGAGAGCCTTCTGCTGGGCCGGCGACAGCTCGTCGTCGGCGACGAGGACATCGAAGCCGGTCTCGCTCTTGGCCGCGACGAGCTCGGTGGCCTTGCCCTTGCCGATGTACCAGTTCGGGTCGACGTGGCGGCGGTTCTGCCATTCGGCACCCACGACCTCGGCGCCCGCGGTCGTCGCGAGGTTCGCCAGCTCGCCGAGCGACTCCTCCGCGGTCCAGCCGCCGGCATCACCGGTGTCGACCGCGACGAGGAACGCCTTCTCGACGGGCGGTTCGAGCTCGATCAGCGAGCCACGTGGTGACATGTCGCCCGAAAGGATACCGAGGCGTATCGTCTCGCCGGGATGGCGGAGCGGATTCTGGGGCTCGTTGGCGGCGTGGGACCGGAATCCACGATCGATTACTACCGCCGGCTCATCCACGGCTGGTCGGGCCGGCGGCCGGGCACCCATCCGCGGCTGCTCGTCGACAGCCTCAACGGCGGCGCGCTCTTCCCGGACATCCTCGGTGGCAACGTCGAGCGCATCGCGGATGTGGTTCGGCCGGCAGTCGAGCAGCTCGCGGCGGGCGGCGCCGGGCTTGCAATCATCTGTTCGGTCGCCACCCATCAGGCCTTCGAGCTCGTCGCCGCCACGTCGCCGATCCCGCTCCTGAGCATCATCGAGGCGACGCTGGACGCGACGCTGGCCGCCGGCGCGAAGCGACCGGCGCTCTTCGCGCCGAGGATCACCGCCGAGGGTGCGTTCTTCGCGCGGCCGTTCGCGCGCGCCGGCGTGGAGCTCATCAGGCCCGCCCCCGAAGATCTCGCGGCCGTCGACGAGATCTATGTGAACGAGCTCGTCGCCGGCAGGTTCCTGCCGGAGTCACGTGACCGTTTGCTCGGCATCTTCGCCGGGCTCCGTCGCGACCACGGCGCGGACGCCCTCATCCTCGGCGGCACGGAGCTGTCGCTCATCCTGCCCGAGTCGCACTGCGACGGCGCACCCGTGCTGAACGCGGCCGCCATCCACGTCGAGGCCGCCCTCGACTGGCTCCTCGCTGGCGAGCCGGGCTAGGAGGACGCCGCCGGATAGGCCGGGCCATAGGCGAGGTCGAGCTCGGCCCCGTGAGCCGCGGCGATCCGGTTCGCGGCCCGCTCGATGGCCCGCCGGCCGGCCGTGGACGGCTTGGCGAACGGGTCGACCGTCAGCAGGAGTCGAGAACCACGCCGTTCGCTCGTCCAGACGCCGCCGACGATCCCGTCGAGCAGGAGCACCGGCGAGATCCAGCCGGCGGTGCGCGAGACCCGCGTCAGGTGGGCGGCCGGGATGAACCAGTCCCGGCGCCCGAGCCCGACGGTCAATGGGTCGAACGGGCCGAGCAGCACCGGCGCGGCGTCGGGCGTCGCCGACCGCGCGGCATCGAGGTCCTCGGCGAGCATCAGCCCACGGCCGGCACCGACGTCGACCTCGACGATCTCGCCGCCGAGCGCCTCGAGCAGCGGCTTGAACGAGCTGATGCGGTCGCCCCACCAGCGGCCGATCTCGTTGATCGTCGACGGGCCGTAGGCCCGCAGGAAGCGGCGGAGGAGCGTCGCCATCGCCTCGTCGGGATCGACCTCGCGCCAGCGACCGATCCAGACGTCGGGCCGGGTGAACGTGACCGTGTTCCCCTCCCCCATCGCCTGGCACAGCAGGCCGCGCATGGCGGCGGGCTTGAGGTAGGTGCCCCAGCTCGAGCCGAGGTTCTGGCGCTGCTTCGGCCCGAGCCGCTCGCCGATCTCGGCGGCCAGCGCGGCGCGCGTTCGAGGGATGCCATCGCCGAGGATGTCGCCGATCGTCTCGATGAGGCGCTCCATCTCGGCCTCCGTCACCCCGAAGTAGCGGAACCACACGGGGCGCCGCCAGGTCTCACGGCGGCTGAGCGCGGCGACCACGAGCGGGTAGTCGTCGGCCGCCCACAGGTGGAGAGTGCCGCGCATGCCCCAACCGCGAACGATCCGGCGGGCCCCCTGAGCCTCCTGGGCGTCGCCGAGTCGGCCGCCCCTGGTGCGGATCGCGAACGAGAGCGCAGCCGACGACAGGACCTGGGCCTGGACGCCGATGAGGTCGGTCGCGACGGTTTCGAGCGAACCGGCCGCAGCATCCCGGCTGAGGTGCTGGCGCTCCAGCCGCCAGGACGCGAGCCGGCGGGGCTCGAGCGAGATCGCGGCAGGCTTGGCACGAGGCACGCCGGCGAGCCTATCGGCTACGAGCCGCTCGCCGCCGCGAGCCGGCGACCGATCGCCTCGACCCGATCGACGGGCGCCGGGGTCGCGTCCAGCCACTCGATGTCGGGCTCGCGCCGGAACCAGGTCCGCTGGCGCCGGGCGAAGGCGGCGTTGCGCCGCGCGTCGCCGTCGATCGCCTGCTCCCGCGTGAGCTCGCCGTCCAGGACGGCCCAGGCCTCGCGGTAGCCGATCGCCGAGAACGCCGGCAGCGACGGATCGAACCGCTCGCGGAGCTCCCGGGCCTCCTCCACGAGCCCGGCGTCGAACTGCTCGCGGGCGCGATTCGCGATCCATTCGGCATGCGTGGCGGGATCGAGCCGCAGGCCGATCCAGGCGATCGGGCCGGGGTACGCGATTGGTTCGGGGAGCGGCTCATCGCCGACGAGCTCGGCGAGCTCGAGGGCCCGCGACACCCGGCGCGGATTCTGCAGGTCGATCCGTGCCGCTCTCGCCGGCGCGATGGCGCGGAGGCGCTCCGCGGCCGCCGCCACGCCCTCCGCCTCGATCTCGGCGTCGATCCCCCGGCGCACGTCCGGATCCGAGGGCAGCGCATCGGGGTCGAGGCCGCGTGCGACCGCGCGGAGGTAGAGACCCGTCCCGCCGACGAGGATCGCGAGCCCGCCGCGATCGGCGATGCCGTCGAGGACGGTTCGCACGTGGCGGACGAAATCGGCCACCGAGAACCGACCGTCGGGCTCGACGAGGTCGAGGCCGTGGTGCGGGATCTCGCCTCGCGCCGCGGCAGGCACCTTGGCCGTGCCGATGTCGAGGCCCCGGTACACCTGGCGCGAGTCGGCGGAGATGATCTCCGCGGCGATGCCGGCATCCCGAAGCCGAGCCGCGACCGCGATCGAGAGGCCGGTCTTGCCGGTCGCGGTCTCACCGGCGATGACGAGGAGAGGCGGCGCGGCCGTCACGCGAGGGCGATACCCCGGAGGGAATACGGACCCGCATGCTCGACGCGAACGTCGACGAACCGGCCGAGCCAGTCCGCGGAACCGGTCAGGTGGACGAGCTTGTTCTGGCGGGTCCGGCCGGAGAGCGCGATCCCCTCCCCCGTCGGCTCCTGCGCCGCCGCGGCCGCCCTGTTCTCCGGGGGCTCGTCGTGGTCGTGACTCCGTGGCGGCACGATCGTGTCCACGAGGACCTCGACCGCCCGGCCCAGCCAGGCCCGGTTGCGATCGTGGCCGATCGGCTCCTGGCGGTCGAGCAGGACGTTCAGCCGGCGGCGCTTCTCGTCCGGCGGCACGTCGTCGGCGAGGTGCGTCGCGGGCGTGCCGGGCCGCTCGGAGTAGGCCGCGGCGAAGACCTGGTCGTAGCCGACGGTGTCGAGCAGCCGCAGGGTCGACTCGAACTGGGCCTCGGTCTCGCCGCAGAACCCGACGATGACATCGGTCGAGATCGCGATCGACGGGGTCGCCTCGCGGATCCGGGCAAGCCGCTCGAGGTAGTGCTCGATCGTGTACTGCCGGCCCATCCGTCGGAGCATCGCGTCGTCGCCCGACTGGACCGGCAGGTGGAGCGCCTCGCAGACCGAGGGGCACTCGGCGATCGCGTCGATGAGCCGGTCCGAGAGGTCCCACGGGTGCGAGGTGATGAAGCGCAGCCGCGGGATCGCGGGCACGCCGTCGGCGGTCCGGATGCCGTCGACGGCCCGGATCAGCTCCGCCAGATCCGGCTTGCCGTCGAGATCGAGGCGGCGACCGGCCCAGCGGGCCGTGTGGACGTGGCCGAAGCGCGGGTCCGGCGGCAGGTCGTGGCCGTACGAGTTGACGTTCTGGCCGAGGAGCGTGACCTCGCGGTAGCCCTGCGCCGCGAGCGATCGGGCCTCCTCGACGATCTCGTCGAACGGCCGGCTGCGCTCGGGGCCGCGGCTGAATGGCACGATGCAATAGGTGCAGGTCTTGTCGCAGCCGTAGATGATCGGCAGCCACGCCGAGGTAGCCGAGGAGCGCCGGATCGCGCCCCCGTGGACCGCGCCCGCGCGGGTCGTCGCGAGGTGGTCGGCCACACCGACGACGGTCCGACCCACGACGGTCGTCGCGCCCGTGGCGAGCCCGGTCAGCCCGACCGGCGCCTGAGCAGACGCGAGGCCCAATCGATCGACGAGCTCGGGCTCCTCGTCGGGCCGCAGGAACAGGTCGATCGCGGGATAGCGCCTGGCGAGGCGCGAGCGGTCCATCTCCCGCACCGAGCAGCCCGTCATCACGACGCGCAGGCCCGGGTTCCGGGCCTTCAGCGTCGCCAGCTGGCCCTGCCGGCCGATGACCTTGGCCTCGGCGGCCTCGCGGATCGCGCAGGTGTTGATCACGATCAGGTCCGCGGCATCCATCGTCGGCGCCTCGGCGCAGCCCGCGACCACCAGCCGGCCGGCCATCTCCTCGGAGTCGCTGCGGTTCATCTGGCAGCCGAGCGTCCAGACGAAGAAGCTCGGCAGGGCTCGTGGCTCGGGCCGGAACTCGGCGACCCGGGCATCGTCCGGCGCGGCTGCTCGCCGGCCAGCGCTTGGCGCGGGCGGGGCGATCTCGAGCATCGGCAGCGGGCGACCGACTGTCATGGCATGCCATCCTACCGGCCAACCGTGAGGGACCCATGGACTGGCTGACCGACCCGGGCGCGTGGATCGCGCTCCTGACGCTCACGGTCCTCGAGATCGTGCTCGGGATCGACAACATCGTCTTCATCTCCGTCCTCACGGGCCGGCTGCCGAGCTCGCAGCAGGCGCGGGCGCGGCGCGTCGGCCTCGGCGTCGCCCTCGTCATGCGGGTCGGCCTGCTGCTCGCGATCTCGTGGGTCATCGGGCTCACCCAGCCGCTGTTGAGCCTCGCCGGGTTCGAGCTCTCGGGCCGCGACCTCATCCTCATCGGCGGCGGGCTGTTCCTCCTGGCCAAGGCCACCACCGAGATCCACGAGGGCCTCGAAGGCGAGGGCCGCAGCGAGCGCCGCCCGGGTCGGGCGGCGGCGACGTTCGGCGGCGTGATCGTCCAGATCGCGCTGCTCGACATCGTGTTCTCGCTCGATTCGGTGATCACCGCGGTCGGGATGGCCAACCAGATCCCGGTCATGGTCGCCGCGATCGCGATCGCGATCGGCGTGATGCTCGTGGCCGCGGGGCCGCTGTCGCGCTTCGTCGAGGAGCACCCGACCGTGAAGATGCTGGCCCTGAGCTTCCTGCTCCTGATCGGGATGTCGCTCGTCGCCGACGGCTTCGACGTCCACGTCCCGAAGGGCTACATCTACTTCGCGATGGGCTTCAGCGTGTTCGTCGAGCTCCTGAACCTGCGCGTCCGGCAACGGAGCACGCCGGTCCACCTCCGGCCCTATGCCGGCAACGATCCCGAGGCCGGGACGCCCTAGGGCCGGGACGCCCTAGGCGGCGGTTGCGGTGTCGGCCGCGAGCGCGGCGCGAAGTGGCGCCTCGACGAGCGGCGGGACCCAAAGCTGGGCGTGGGCCTCGGCGTACGTCTCGCGGTCGCCGTGGTAGTCGCTGCCGCCGGTGGCGATGAGCCGCAGCTCGGTCGCGATCGATCGAAGCAGCTCCACCGTGTCCCGGTCGTAGGTCCGGTAGTAGACCTCGAGGCCGCGCAGGCCGGCCGCCATCAGCTCGCGGATGAGCGGCATCTTCCGCGGCGCTTCCGAGAAATGGGCGAGGACCGGCACGCCGCGAGCCGCGGTGATGACCTGGATTGCCTCGATCGGTCCCACGCCGTCACGCGGCACGTACGCCGGGCGGCCCCGCGAGAGGTAGCGGTTGAACGCATCGTCGACGCTCGTCACGTAGCCGCACTGGATCATGGCCCGGGCAACCCGTGGCCGGCCGAGGGCATGGTCGTCGTCGGTCGCCGGCTGGTCCTCGAGCTCGCGATCGATCGGCAGGTCGAGCTCGCGAAGCCGGTCGACCATCCGATCGAACCGGCTCCGGCGTGAATCGCGCTGGCGTGCCAGGACCGCCTCGAAGGCGTCGTCCTCCGGGTCGACGCCCAGCCCGAGGATATGGACCTCCTCGTCGCGCAGGTCGGAGCGCTCTCCGGCGACCGCGTTCAGCTCGACGCCGGGCAGCAGGTCGAGCCCGGCGGGCACGCCGGTCCGGCGGAGCTCGCGAACGCCGACGAGCGTGTCGTGATCGGTGATCGACAGCAGGCGCACGCCGGCCGCGGCGGCGGCCGTGGCCAGCTCGACCGGCGTCAGCAGGCCATCGGACCGCAGCGTGTGGGTGTGGAGGTCGATCGTCGACGGCGCCGGCGGCACGACGCGCTCGCCGCGCTGCCATTCGTGCCGCTCGGTGCCCGGCGCCGGCTCGGCCATCAGGCCTCCCAGAGCCGCTGCACGCGCTCGATCGCGACGGCCCGTCCCGTCGCGGGCTCGATGTCGATCTGGGTCGCGTTGAACACGACGGGCCCGTCGCCGACCTCGAACCGGGTGGGCATGCCGTTGAGGAATCGCGGCAGGACGGTGGCCGGGTTGAACCCGATCACGCTCCAGATCGGGCCGGTCATCCCGAGGTCGCTCTGGAACGCGGTGCCCTGCGGCAGGATCCGCTCGTCGCCGGTCACGACGTGGGTGTGCGTCCCGACCACGGCCGAGACCCGGCCGTCGAGGTGCAGCCCGAA
>JBKPRF010000257.1:0-3287 GCA_046734475.1 Chloroflexota bacterium | reverse complement strand
GGTCGAGGTCGACCGCCAGTCCGCCGAGGTCGCTCGGCCGGGCGCTCGCCCGGCCGCCCATCGCCTCGCACAGGCCGCGGACGACGGCGAGGCCGATACCTGTGCCGACCCGCGCGCCCCGTGCGGCGCCGCGACCCCGAGCGGCGCCGTCGGAGGCGGCCCGGTAGAACTTCTCGAACAGGTGCGGCAACGCCGCGGCGGGCACGCCGGGCCCGCCGTCCTCGACGGTCAGGCGGACGAAGCCTTCGGCGGACTCGGCCGAGCGGACCCGGATCGGGGCCTCCGGCGGGGTGTGCCGCAGGGCGTTCTCGATCAGATTCGTGAGGGCCTCGTCGAGGAAGACCGGGTCGACGAGGACCGGCTCGCTCGCGACCTCGACCGTCAGCGGGTGCCCCGCGATCCGGCCGGCCAGGCGGTCGAGCGTCCGGCCGGCCAGGTCGTCGAGCTCGAAGACGTCGCGTTCCGCGCGGAGGGCGCCGGCCTCGATCCGGCTGAGGTCGAGGAGGTTCGCGACCATCCTGTCGAGATACGCCACCTCGCGATCGATCGCCTCCGCGCTTGCCCGTCGATCGTCGTCGCTCACGCCCTCGGGTCGGAGCGTCCCGGCCGCCGCCCGGATCGTGGCCAGCGGCGTCCGGAGATCGTGCGAGACCGACTGCAGCAGGGCCGACTTCAGGGCGTCGCTCTGGCGCGCGATCTCGGCGGCCTGGGCTTCGGCCGCGAGTCGATCGTGGGCGAGGACCTGGCCGAGCTGATCGGCGGCCGCGGACAACAGCCGCGTCGTCGTCCGGTCGGGCTCGCCCCGATCGCGACCGCGAATCGCCCAGACCGACCCGAAGGCGGCGTCGTTGGCCACGATCCGGACCCGGAGCGCGTCGACGCCCGAGCCGGGGCCGGTGCGGCGCTGGAGGCCGGGCTGGTGGACCCGGTACCACGTCGCCGGCTCGTCGCCCGGCACGCGCCTGAGGACCCAGTGGAGGGCCGGCAGCGGGCCGCCGTCGACGGTCGTGTCGGCCGCGATCCGCTCGCTCGCGTCGTCGGCGCCAAGGGCGATGACGACCCGCTCCATCCGGGCCTCGTCCTGCAGGATCCGGGCGAGCTCCGGCAGCGCCGCCGGCGTGGACTCCCGGGTGGCGAGCGCGCGGCTCACCTGGAACAGCGCGCGTGCCTGGCGCTCGCGGGCGCTCGCCAGCTCGGCTCGCGATCGCTGGAGCGCGGCCAGCTGGCCGACGACGATCGCCACGAACAGCAGCAGCGCCAGGCTGAGCCACTCGTCGGGGTTGTTGATCGCGAGCGTGTGGTACGGCTCGGTGAACAGGAAGTCGTAGAGGAGGATCGCGAGGAGGGCCGATGCCACTGCCCCGGCCGTCCCCGCGACGATCGCGGTGACGACGACAGCCGGCAGGTAGACCACCGACGCGTCGGGGATCGACAGGTTCGTCTCGAGCGCCGCGACGGCGAGGGTCGCCAGCACGAGCGAGACGCCGGCGACCGCGACCGAGATGATGACCCGACGGACGTCGATGGCGCCCATGGGCGGATCGTAGGCCCGATGGCTAGCGCGGTGGGCCGGGCTCGTCCTCCGAGGGATCGGGGTCCTCGCGCCGGTACGGGACGTTGACGACGACGGTGTGCGGGCGGCCGAGGAGCGCGGTCCGAAGGCGTTTGGCCGACTGGTTGTAGAGGATCCGTTCCCACCAGCTCCGGGCGACGTACTCGGGGATCACGACGAACGTGATCGGCGCTTCCTTGTCCGGTGGCCAGGAGCGATCGAGGACGTCGAGGTAGGCGAGCATCGGCGCGACGAGGGCCCTGAACGGCGATTCGACGATGACGAGCGGGATGTCCGGCAGCTGGCGCTCCCAGCGATCGCGAATCTCGGCGGCCTCCTCGGGCTCGTCCGAGATGAGGACGGCGTTAACGTTCGGGGCGATGGAGCGGCCGACATTGATCGCCTGGACGACGGCCCGGGTGATGCCAGGCACGGGCACGATGACGCGCTCCTCGCGATGCGGCGCCGGGACGACCGCGTCCGCGCGAACCTGCAGCTCGCGATTCGATGCCTCGTACTGACTTCGGATGAAGAGCATCAACCCGACGAGCACCGGGATGATCACGGCGACGAGGAGTGACTCCGGAGCCTTGGCGACGAGCACGACGACGAAGACGAAGCCGGTCAGCACCGCGCCGAACGCGTTGATCGCCAGCCGCCGTCGCCAGCCGCCGGGCTGCTCGCGCCGCCAGTGGATGACCATCCCGGTCTGGCCGATCGTGAACGCGATGAACACGCCGACCGAGTAGAGCGGCACGAGGGCGGTCGTGCGGCCGCCGAAGATGACGAGCAGCGCGATCGCGGCTGCGCTCAGGATGAGGATCCCGGAGGTGAACGCGAGACGGTCGCCCCGGAACGAGAACTGGCGGGGCATGAACCCGTCGCGAGCGAGGATCGCGCCGAGCCGCGGGAACGCGTTGTACGAGGTGTTCGCGGCGAGGAAGAGGATGAGCGCCGTGAACGTCTGGAACAGGTAGAAGAAGGCCGAGCCCTCGCCGTACGTGATCCCGGCGACCTGGCTGATGACCGTCCGTGGCGGGTTGTCCTGGGCGACGACGCCGAAGCTGTCGGCGACGAACGTGATGCCGATGAACAGCACGGCGAGGATGACGGCCACGGCGGTGAGGGTCGTCGCGGCGTTCTTCGGCTCCGGCGGCTTGAACGCCGGCACGCCGTTGGCGATGGCCTCGGTCCCGGTCAGGGCCACCGAGCCGGAGGCGAAGGCCTTGATGATCAGCAGGACCCCGACCGCCTGGAGTGGCGTCGGCGCGCCGGGCAGCGGATCCGGTGGGGCGCCGTGCTCGCCCATGACCACGATCCGGAAGACGCCGATCGCGATCATCAGCATCGCCGACCCCACGAAGAGGTACGTCGGGATCGCAAAGATGTTGCCCGACTCGCGCAGGCCGCGGAGGTTGCCGAGGGTGATCAGAAGGATCGCGGCGACGCCGATCCCGATCCGGAGGTCGGCCGCCTCCGGGACCGCGGAGATCACCTGCTCGACCGCAGATGCCGTCGAGACCGCGACGGTCATGATGTAGTCGACGAGCAGGGCGCCGGCGACGATCAGCGCGAAGAGCCCCGGCAGGTTCCGGCGCGCCACCGCGTAGTCCCCGCCGCCCGAGGGATAGGCGTAGACCTCCTGGCGGTAGCTCGTCGAGACGATCGCGATGAGGAGGGCGATGGCGATCGCGATCGGGATGCTCAGGAGCAGCGCGCCTGCCCCAGCGAGGAC
>JBKPRF010000256.1:0-2291 GCA_046734475.1 Chloroflexota bacterium | reverse complement strand
GTCGGGCATCGACCAGGCCGACACGGCGCCGGTCAGCGTCAGCGGCGCTTCATCCAACGTGGTCCAGAAGGTCACGCTCTCCCTGCCGGACGGCGTCGAAACGCTCGGCGACGCCAGCGTCCAGGTGACCGTGACCCTCCGGCCGGTGACCTCGACCCGCACGTTCGATGCCGGCCTCGTGCTCGTCGGCGCGAGCCCGGACAAGGTCTTCTCGCTCTCGACCGACCAGGTCCTCGTCACGGTTGGCGGCTCGGTGGCGGACCTCGATCGCCTGCAGGGCGGGGCGCTTGTGCTCGCGCTCGATGTCACCGGCCTCGGGGACGGCGACCACAAGATCACGCCCACCGCGAACCTCACCACCGGCCTGACCCTGATCAGCATCAGCCCGAGCCCAGTCGTCGTCACGATCGCCAGCCCGGCGCCGTCCCCGAGCTGAGTTGCCACGCCTCTTCGGCACCGACGGGATCCGTGGGGTCGCGAACGTCGACCTGAAGCCCACGATCGCGTTCGCCCTCGGCCGCGCGACCGCGCACCGCCTCGTCGGCGCCGGCCGCGCGATCGTCGTCGGCCAGGACACCCGCCGCTCCGGCGACATGTTCGTGAGCGCGATCGCGGCCGGCGCGACGAGCCTCGGAGTCGACGTCGATCGGGTCGGGGTCGTGCCGACGCCGGCCCTCGCGTTCATCGCCGCCGATCCGGCCTACGCCGCGGGCATCATGGTCTCCGCGTCACACAACCCGGCCGAGGACAACGGCCTGAAGGTCCTCGACGAGGCCGGGCTGAAGCTCGATGACGCTGTCGAGGACGAGCTCGAGCAGCTCATCTGGCGCACCGACGAGCTGCCGGGGGTGGCCAACGACCGACTCGGCGTCGTCCGCGATGCGGCCGAGAAGGTTGCGAGCTATGTCGCGGATCGGGAGCGCCTCGCGAAGCGCTTCGACGGCTCGCGGTTCCGGATCGTCCTCGATTGCGCCCACGGCTCGGCCAGCGTGGTCGCGCCGGCAATCCTGCGGGCGACGGGGGCGACCGTCGACGTGATGAACGCCGAACCCGACGGCGTGAACATCAACCTCCACGCCGGCGCGACCGATCCGGCCGGGCTCGCCAAGCGGGTCGCCGAGTCGGGTGCCGATGTCGGGTTCGCACTCGATGGCGACGCCGACCGGCTGATCGCGGTCGACGCATCGGGCGCCGTCGTCGACGGCGATCACGTCCTCGGGATCCTCGCCCTGGACCGGCTCGCAGGGCTCGATGGCGACGGACCGCAGCGCCGGACGCTCGTCGTCTCGGTGCTCTCGAATGGCGGCCTGCAGCAAGCGGTCGAGGCCGCCGGCGGGAACGTCGTCCGGACACCCGTCGGGGACAAGTACATCCTCGAGGGGATGCAGGTCTCCGGCGCGGGGCTCGGGGGCGAGAAGAGCGGCCACGTGATCGTCCGTGAGCACACGACCTCGGGCGACGGGATCGTGACCGCGCTCGAGGTCCTGCGGGTCATGGCCGCGTCCGGCCGGCCCCTGGCCGAGCTCGCCTCCACGATCCCGATGCTGCCCCAGGAGCAGCGCACGATCCGCGTCCGGCACAAGGACCAATGGGAGGGCGACCGGGCCCTCCGTGACGCGATCGCCGCGGCCGAATCGCGCCTGAACGGTGGCGGACGCGTGCTCGTCCGGCCGTCGGGCACCGAGCCCGCCCTGCGAGTCATGGTCGAGGGCCGCGATGCGACTGTCGTGCGGGAGCTCGCCGACGAGTTGGCTGCCCTCGCGAAGCAGCGCCTAGACTGACACGCTCATGTGCGGAATTGTCGGCTACACAGGCCCTCGCGAGGCTGGTCCGATCCTCATGGAAGGCCTGCGGCGCCTCGAGTACCGGGGCTATGACTCGGCCGGGATCGCGCTCGTCGACGAGGCCGGCGACCTGTTCGTCGAGAAGAAGGCCGGCAAGCTCTCGAATCTCGCCACCGCGATCGCGGAGCGGACGCCCCACGCGGCGGTCGGCCTCGCCCATACCCGCTGGGCCACCCATGGCCGCCCGAACGACGTCAACGCCCATCCCCAGATGGATTGCACCGGCCGGATCACGGTCATCCATAACGGGATCATCGAGAACTTCCGCGAGCTTCGCGACGGCCTCACGGCGCGCGGCCACACGCTGACCTCCGAGACCGACACCGAGGCGATCGCCCACCTTGTCGAGGAGGCCTACCAGGGCGACCTCGCCGCCGCGGTCCGGGAGGCGCTCGGACGGCTCGCTGTCTCTTATACACATCTGACGCTGCCGACGATGAGTACAAC
>JBKPRF010000255.1:0-1937 GCA_046734475.1 Chloroflexota bacterium | reverse complement strand
GCCATGATCCGGCGGCGCCGATCGCTGTTGTTCGCCGCTGCGGCGCCCCTCGTGCCGGCGTCGGTCCTGTCGTGGGCCGGTGTGACGCTGCCGTTCGCGTTTGTGGCACTGCTCTATGTCGCCGGCAGCTCGAACATCCCGCGGACGGCCGAATCGACGCCGACCCGAGCGCTTCACGCCGTGCAGGCCGTGGCCGTCGCGCTGCTCGTGATCGCCGCGGGCTGGGCGGCGCTCCTCGGCTTCACCGTGTCGGGTTGCTACGCGACCCCTGGCGGCGAGGGCTGTGGCCAAGGCCTCATCTCGTGGACCGGCGCCGCCGTGGCAACGGTGCTCCTGCTCGCCTCGATCGGCCTCGCCGCGATCGGCCGGCGGGCCGGCGGGCGGGCCTGAACCACGACGAGGAGGGGTTCGCGGCGCGCCTGAAGTCGATCGAGGCGCGCCACTGAACCGCTGCGGCTCGCGAGTGAGGCACTCATACACTCCGCGGCATGCCCGTCCTCCGGAGCCGGCTCGATCCGTCGAGCGACGACTCGCGCGCGAACGTCGAGCGGATGGAGGCGCTCGTCGCCGACCTTCGCGAGCGGACCCGAGCCGTCGCCGAGCGCGGCGCCGGGGGCGACGAGAAGTCCATCGCCCGGCATCGCGAGCGGGGCAAGCTCCCGGTCCGCGAGCGCATCGACCGCCTCATCGATCCGGGCTCGGCCTTCCTCGAGCTGAGCGCGCTCGCTGCGAACGGCCTCTATGACGACGAGGCGCCCGCCGCCGGGATCGTGACCGGCATCGGCGCGATCGAGGGCACGAACTGCGTGATCGTCGCCAACGACGCGACGGTCAAGGGCGGCACCTATTTCCCGATGACGGTCAAGAAGCACCTCCGGGCCCAGGAGATCGCCCTCGAGAACCATCTGCCGTGTATCTACCTCGTCGACAGCGGTGGCGCCTACCTCCCGCTCCAGGCCGACGTCTTCCCGGATCGGGAGCACTTCGGCCGGATCTTCTACAACCAGGCCCGGATGTCGGCCGCCGGCATCCCCCAGGTCGCGCTCGTGATGGGCTCCTCGACCGCCGGCGGGGCCTACGTCCCCGCGATGTCCGACGAGACCGTGATCGTCAGGGGCACCGGCACGATCTTCCTCGGCGGGCCGCCGCTCGTGAAGGCGGCCACCGGCGAGGACGTCGACGCCGAGACCCTCGGCGGCGCGGAGGTCCATGCCCGGCGCTCGGGCGTCGCCGACCACGAGGCCCTCGACGACGAGCACGCCCTCGCGCTCGGCCGCTCGATCGTCGCGAACCTCAACCGGAAGGCGCCGAGCCCGCCCTGGGACCGCCGCGAGCCCGAGCAGCCTGCCGTCGATCCGGGGGGCGGCAAGGGGAGCGCGCACCTGTACGCGGCCGTCAGCGCCGACACCCGGCGGGGCGTCCCGGTGAGGGAGGTCATCGCCCGCCTCGTCGACGGCTCCCGCTTCCACGACTTCAAGCCGCTCTACGGCGACACGCTCGTCTGCGGCTTCGCCCACGTCGACGGCTGGCCCGTCGCGATCCTCGCCAACGACGGCATCCTCTTCAGCCAGAGCGCGCTCAAGGGTGCCCATTTCATCGAGCTCGCGGCCCAGCGCCGGATTCCGCTCGTGTTCCTCCAGAACATCACCGGCTTCATGGTCGGACGCGACTACGAGGCCGGCGGCATCGCCAAGGACGGGGCCAAGCTCGTGACCGCGGTGGCCACGGCCGCCGTGCCGAAGTTCACGATCCTGATCGGCGGGAGCTTCGGGGCGGGAAATTACGCAATGGCCGGGCGGGCATATTCGCCGCGTTTCCTCTGGACGTGGCCCAACGCCCGGATCAGTGTCATGGGCGGCCAGCAGGCCGCGCGCGTGCTCTCGACGGTTCGCGGGGAGTTCCCGAGCGACGCCGAGCGCGACGCGTTCGAGGCACCG
>JBKPRF010000254.1:0-3518 GCA_046734475.1 Chloroflexota bacterium | reverse complement strand
TGTTCGTCCTGGCGCGGATCAGCTCCTCCGCATCGGCGACACGCGCGGGCCGCTCGATGCAGACCGTCGTCGTCTCGCGGAAGGCCGCGGCGATCCCGTAGTCGCGCTCGAGGGTGGCCTGGATGACCTCCTTCTGGACCTCGCCGTAGAGCGACACCGCGATCTGCTGCCTGTCGTCCTGGCGGACGTCGATCAGCGGGTCCTGCTCGGCGAGCTGGGCGAGCGCCGCGCGGAGCGAGCCCTGCTGCTCCGACCGATCGGCGAACACGACGGCCTCGAGCGCGGGCCTGGGAAACCGCGCGACGACGTCCTCGCCCGGCGGCGGTTCCCCGACCGCGTCGCCGACGCGGACCTGGCCGAGGCCGCGGATCGTGGCCATCTCACCGGCCGTGAGCGTGTCTCGCCGCGGTGCGCCCTTCGGCGCGAAGACCTGGACGGACGTCGCCTTGACTTCGTCGCCACCGCCGACGCGGACCCGCTGCCGCGGCCGCAGGGTGCCGCCGAACAGCCGGACGTAGGCCACGCGCTCGCCGGCGCTCGAGCGCTCGATCTTGAAGACCCGGCCGGAGACCGGCGCCTCGGCGGCACGTCCGCCGGCGGCATCGGTCGGTGGCGCCAGGAGCCGGGGGATCCCCGCGACGAGCTCGCCGATGCCGATCCCGTGCCAGGCCGAGCCGAAGAAGACCGGATGGACTGCACCGCGGCGGGTCTGGCCGGCGAGCTCGGCCTGGAGTCGGTCGGCGGAGAGGTCCGCCCCGCCGTCGACGGCCGCCCGCAGGATCGCCTCGTCGTGCTCGGCGAGGAGCTCGGTCAGGGCCCGACGCTGGGCAGGGTCGTCGGGCGTGAGCTCCTCGACCCGCGCGGTTCGGGTGCCGGGCTCGTGGACGGCCTCCGTCGCGAGGACCGACGGCGAGAGCCGCCGGGCCATCGCCGCCACGGTGCGTTCAGGATCGGCCCCGGCGCGATCGATCTTGTTGACGAACAGGAGCGTCGGCACCCGCAGCCGCTGGAGTGCCCGGAACAGCAGCGGCGTCTGGGGCTGGACGCCCTCGACGGCCGAGACGACGAGGATCGCGCCGTCGAGCACCCCGAGGACCCGTTCGACCTCGGCAATGAAGTCGGGGTGGCCGGGCGTGTCGACGAGGTTGACCGCGAGATCGCCGATCGCGAACGACGCGACCGCGGAGCGGATCGTGATGCCGCGTTCGCGCTCGAGGTCGAGCGAGTCGGTCTGGGTGGTGCCGCTGTCGACGGTGCCGAGGCGATCGATCGCGCCGGCGGTGAAGAGGAGTCGCTCGGTGAGGGTGGTCTTACCGGCGTCGACGTGGGCGAGGATGCCGAGATTGAGCGTGCGCATGGGACCTCATGCCTTCCAAGGAGGTTCGGACCTTCTGGCTGGACATGGGTGCTCCCACGTGGCTCCTTTCTCGCGCACCTGGCGCGGCTGCGGGCGACAGCATACGCCGGGATTCGACGCCGGCGAGCGACAATGGCGGCATGACGCTTGAACACGAGCACGAGCATGAGCACGAGCACGACGACGAGCACGACGACGAGCACGACCATGCCGGTCACGAGCACGTTGACTACCCGACGGCCGTGGCGCTGTACCGGGCCGACAAGGACGAGCAGTTCCGCAGCAGCCACGACAGCCCGATTCCGCACGACGAACGCCACGACTTCGCCGGGCTGCCGTACTTCGACGTCGACGAGTCGCTCCGGTTCGAGGGCCTGACCCTCGAGCCCTACGACGGCAGCGAGCCGACGAGCTTCCAGATCCCGACCTCGGACGGCAACCTGCGCGATGCCGAGCGGGCCGGGACCTTCCGGTTCGACCTTGGCGGCGAGACCCGGCGCCTTACCGGCTACCGCTTCGAGAACGACCGGTCAGGCTCGGTGTTCGTGCCGTTCCTCGACCAGACGAGCGGCACCGAAACGTACGGCGCCGGCCGCTACCTCGACCTCGAGCCCGATCCGCATGACGGGACGTACGTCCTCGACTTCAACCTCGCCTACCACCCGTCGTGCGTCTACGACCCGCGGTTCTCGTGCCCGTTGACGCCGGCCGAGAACCGGCTGCCCGTCCGTATCGCCGCCGGCGAGCGGCTCGCCGAGCCGGCCTAGGGCAAGCGGCCGACGATCAGGTTCGCGGCGGTCACGCTGGCGGCCTGAGTGCAGGCCTTGAGGCCGCAGTAGAAGTCGAAGAACGTCGTGCCCTTGATCACGAACAGCGCGCTGACCGAGTAGCCCTGGATGCCGGCCGTGCCGTAGGCCGCACGATCGAAGCCCGCGACGTCCGTGATCTGGATCTCGGACGGCACGTCTGCCCGCTCGGCGTCCCAGTACGCCTGCGCGGTGGCCGCGTCCGGTGCGGGCGGGGCAAGGATCAGCTTCACCTCGGTCGTGCCGCTCTTCCAGGTGCAGACCCGATCGGGATCAAGGATCGTGCTGACGCCCGCGCCGAGCTTGGCCCCGACGGCCGTCGAGGCTTCATCCGCGGTGAGCAGCGAGCAAGGGTCGAGCGGCCCCGGCGTCGGCTGGCCGCCGCCGAGCGCACTGGCCGATGCGGCCGGCGAGGCAACGGGCGTCGCCGACCCTTCGGGGACGGATGTCGCGGAGAGCGAGGCGATCGCGGGCTGGGTCGGTGCCGCCGAACCGGCAGCCGTGGTGCAGGCGCCAGCGGCGATCGAGGCCGCGGCGACCAGGACGAGGATCGGTGTCATCCGGTGCATGGCTCCCCCTCGGACAGCCGAACCGCGAACGCGATCCGGTCCAGCGGTGCCCCCGCCCGTGCGGTCATCAGCCGGGCGGTGGCTTCATCGGTGGCCTGGATGAGCGAGAACGTGACGAGGTCGCGGGGCATGAAGATCGAGCCGATGTGCTCGATCGGGATGCCCTCCTCGACCATCGTCCGGGCCGCCAGCGCGAGGCTGGCGGCGAGGCTCCACGCCCGCGCTTCGTCGACATCGGCCCAGTAGCGTTCGACGAGGAATGTCGTGAGCTGCGGCGACGGCTGGGTGCGCTGATCCATCCGGTGCAGGGTCCGCGGCGGGCCAGTGGCGACGAAAGGGGCGATTACCCCGATCAGTGATTGCCCCGATCAGTTACGGGTGGCGCTCCCCCATCCGGGCGCCGAGCTCGGCCCGGGAGTGGATGCCGAGCTTGTCGTAGACCCGGGCGAGCACGTTGCCGACGGTCTTCGGGGCAACGAACGCGCGCTCCGCGATCTGGCGCGCCGAGAGGCCCGCCGCGGCCAGCTCGGCGATTCGCCGCTCGGTCTCGGTGAGATCCGTGGCGGCGCGCGGCCGCCGTCCGACCCGTGCCAGCTCGTCCCGCGCTCGATCCGCCCAGACCGGGCTACCGACCGTCTCGAAGATCGCGAGGGCCTCGCGCAGCCGCTCGTCCGCGAGGCGCTTCTCCTTCCGGCGCCGATGGAGCGTGCCGGCAAGGAGCAGGGTCCGGCCGCGCTCGAGGGGATACGGCAGGTCGGCGGCGGCCGCGATGGCACGCCCATACGC
>JBKPRF010000253.1:0-3679 GCA_046734475.1 Chloroflexota bacterium | reverse complement strand
CGACGGGAACGGCCGGCGGACCCGGCACGACCGACCCCTGCGCGCTGCTGACCGTCGGCGAGGTCGCGACCGCGACCGGTCAGGCCAACCTGGCCGCCAGCGCCATCTCGCCCGCCAACCTGACTGACGCGACCGGGGGCTGCGCCTTCGTGTCGGGCGGGCTCGTGCCGGTTCTCAACGTCGTCATCCTTGATCCGCAGAACACCAACGCGAACCCGGACGACATGAAGCTCCTCCCGCTCACGGAGGAGGTCACGGTCAACGGAGCCCGCGCGATGTGGGTGCCCGCGGCCGGCCAGGTGCTGTTCATCTACAAGAACGGCACGGTCGTGATGCTCCAGGTCCTGATGCCGCTCAACAACGACGTCAAGGCCACCGCGATCAGCCTCGCCCAGAAGGTCGCCGACCGGATCTAGCCGGCGACCGGATCCCGGCATGACCCGGCGACCCGGGCGGTCCACCACGCCCGGGTCGCTACCATGCCGGCGATGACAGACGCCACCAGCGTGCCCGACGCCCCGCAGGCCGACAGCCGGACGATCCTGCCCGACGCCCCCCAGTACAACGCCAGCCTCGTCGCCCGGACGGACGAGACAGAGAGCCTGGGCTACTTCACGGTGAAGTTCGACGGGGAGCACACGCCGTTCGAGGCCGGCCAGTACATGACCATCGGCGTGTTCGTCGAGGCGCCCGAGATGCCGACCGGGACGCGGATCGTCCAGCGGCCATACTCGGTCGCGTCCGACCCGGGCGTGGCCGGCAGCGACGGCTACGAGATGTACGTCCGGCTCGTCCACGGCGGCCTGTTCACGCCGCTCCTGTGGCGGCTGCCGGTCGGCCACCGGATGCGGATGATCGGGCCCAAGGGCAAGTTCACCCTCGAGCCCGACGACGATCGGACGCACCTCTTCATCTCATCCGGCACCGGCAACGCGCCCTTCGTCGCGATGATGAAGATGCTGGCCCGCGAGGGCCGGCCCCGGAAGACGGTGTTCCTGAACGGCGTGTCGTATGCCGGCGACCTCGGGTACCGGTCGCTGCTGGAGGAATGGCAGTCGAACGGCGCCTACCCCGTGACCTACATCCCGACCGTCTCGCGCCCGAACGCGCCCGAGAACGCCGGCTGGACCGGCCGCTGGGGCCGGGTCGAGACGATCGTGAACCCAGTCCTCGACGAACTGCGACTGACGCCCCGGGACACGATCGCCTACATCTGCGGCAAACCCGACATGATCATCGCGGCCGAGGAGACGCTGCTCGGTCGGGGGTTCCCCGAGGCGCAGGTCAAGAAGGAGCTCTACTGGCCGAAGGGCAAGGAGCCCGCAGGCGGCGCTCCGGACGAATAGACCCTCCGGCCAGCGAGCCCCTAAGGCGTCAGCGCCTCCCCGTCGATGAACGAGTCGAGCACGACCCAGCGGGCGGCGAGCGCGCCGTTCGACCCGAGGCCGAAGGTCGCGAGCCGGCCGTCGAGCACGACGGCCACGCTGTCGCCACGGACCGTCGCCGATCCGCCACCGATCTCCAGCGCCGTGCCGCGGTCGATCCCAACCCCGAGCAGCGACGGCTGCGCCGAGAGCAGGTGGTACAGACGGCCCCAATGCCGATCCGGGAGGACGCGCGGCTCCGCGACGATCCCGCCGAACCAGCCGAGGCCGGCCGCGATGGTCGTCCCCGAGGCCAGGAAGTCGGCCTGCGAGTCGGGCTCGATGCTCGACGAGGTCGGGGGCGCGTCGGTCGTCAGCCACGGACCGAGCGCGGCGGCCGCGGCATCGTCCGCGAGGAGGCTGGCGGCTCCGCTCGTCCAGCGGCCCTGGATCGCCGAGACCACGGCCGGCTGGGCGGCCAGCGCGCCCAGGACCAGCGACTGGTCGGGCGCGGTCACGAGGATGCCGGTCGCGTCGGCGACGGCGGCCGTGATCGCCGGGACATCGGCGCGACGATCGAGGACGAACCATTCGACGTCGGCGGTCACGCCTGGCTGGAGGGCCGAGGCGATCGCCTTGGCCGTGGCCTGGGCGTCGGTGTACTTCGGGTAGCCAGTCGTCAGGACGACGAGGCGGGCGGCCGCTCCGCCGGAGGTGGCGACGAACCGTTGACCGACAGCGCCGCCGGCCGCGTCGGCGATGCCGCCGGCCAGGAACAGCGGGCCCGAGCCGGTCGGCGTGGTGATCGTCGGGTACGTCCGGCCACTGATCGACGGCGCGGCGAGGGCCGTGCCGCCAAGGGTGGGCTCGTGCGTCGCGAAATCGTAGCCATACGTACTCGGAGGAAGCACATGTGTTGCCATCCCGCGAACGGACAGCGACGACGTCGGCCCACCGAAGTGGCCGGACGCCGCGTACGTGAGCGGATCGATGACGATGCCTGACGTGTAGCCGACGACGTCGGTCAGCGTCGTCTCGTCGAGCACGACGCCGCCCGTGTCGGCATCCATCCCGAGGATCGGCAGGCCCGTCGTGAACGCGACGTTGATGGCCCGCCCGATCCGGCCGCGCTGGTAGACGTGCTGCTCGGTGATCGCGTTCGCGAGGCCGAAGATCAGGCCGCGGGTCTGATCGTGGACGCCGCTCGACGCCCACAGGTCGACGGCCCCCTGGCGCATGCCCTCGTCGGGGCCATTCGCGCCCGTGTAGCCGCCGATCATGTTCACCGACTGGACGGCATCGCCGGCGCTGTTGCCGCCGACCGCCGCCCCTGCGGCATAGGCGTCCGCCATCGCCTGCTCGAACGCGGTGTCGGCGACGACCATCATCGCGATCGTCTGATCGCCACCGAGCACGAACAGCCCGTCGACGTCCGGTGTGAAGTAGGCCAGGTTCGACGCCAGTGACGTGTCCGAGCGGGTGAGAACCGGCACGAGGTCGGCCTCGCAGGTCTGGCCGGCCGATTTGACGACATTGCAGGCCGTCTCGATCTGGCCGCGCCGGGTGTCGGCGAGGGTCAGGTTCTTCTTGCGCTCGCCGTTCGTGATCGAGAAGGCGTCGGTCGCGTAGCTGATCGGCAGGACGAGGATCAGGACGTGGCCGCTGGTGTCATGCGTTGCGGCTTCCTGAGCGAACCGCTGGAGGGTGTCCGCGTCGTAGCTCGCGCCGATCGGCACGAAGGCGCGCGTCGGCGGCGGTGCGGCGCCGGCCGGGATGGCCGAGGCCAGGCCGAGCACGAGGGCTGCGACGAGCGCAGCGGGGGCACGGAAGAGGTGGACAGGGCGCATCTCACGTCTCCTTGCGGTGGCCGGGCCATCGTAGTCCGGGGGCCGCGCGGAGGCCTTGCGCGGGCTGCTATCAGGCGAACAGAGCCTGTTGACCGAACCCCGGAGCGCCTTCGAGCTCGAGCATCCGGCGCTTGGTCTCGAGGCCGCCGGGAGCCGAGAAGCCGGTGAGCCTGCCATTCGCGCCGAGAACGCGGTGGCACGGGACGACGATCGGGAATGGGTTCCGGGCGAGCGCCGCACCCACGAGCCGCGCCGCCTCGGCGTCGGTTCGCCCGATCGCTCGTGCGATCTCGCCGTAGGTCGCCGTGCGCCCCGCAGGGATCTCGCGGGTCGCTTCGTAGACCGAGCGCCGGAACGGATCGATGCCCTCCTCGTCGAGGCGGATGCCGCGCAGATCGGCGGGGGCGCCCGCCAGGAGGGCCGTGATCTGCTCGATGACCCCGCGGATCGGCGGTGGCACGTCGACGC
>JBKPRF010000252.1:0-7337 GCA_046734475.1 Chloroflexota bacterium | reverse complement strand
CCTGGGCGTCGCCGCGATCCTGCTCGGCCGTCGGGCCTGGCGGATCCCGCGCGACCTGTGGCCGGCCGCCTTCGCCGTCGGCCTGTTCGACATGTCGGGCACGGCCGCGTATCTCGCCGCGATCCAGATCGGGCCGCTGGCCGTCGCCGCGGTCCTGTCCGCGCTCTACCCGGCGATGACGGTCGTGCTCGCCGCCGTGATCGTCCGTGAACGGATGACGCGCGTCCACGTCCTCGGCATGGCCGCCGCGGCGCTGGCCGTGATCCTCATCGCCGGCGGCCAGGCCGGCTGACCTCGCAGGCCGTCAGAACCCGCCGCCGGCGCCTCCGCCACCGCCCGAGCTGCCGCCGCCGTAGCCACCGCCCGACGACGAGGTGCTCGTCGTCGAGATCGACGAGAGCATGCTCGAGACGTCGCCGACCGAGCCGAAGCCGCCCGTCCCGGTGAACCAGATCGGCGACCACGTGGTCCCCTGCGGATCCTGCTTGAACGTCTCCTTGATCAGGTGGTCGATCTCGTTCTTGAGCCCGAGCGCGACGGCCCAGACCGTGAGCTCATCGGGGGTCGTGATCCAGGGCAGCCGGCTCGTCGTCTTCTCGACCGCCTGGCCGATCGTCCGGGCGTTGTTGATCTCGAAGCGCAGCGTGTTCCGGTAGGCGAGGGCCATCGCCAGGGTCTGCGCGCCCGACTCGGTCCGGGCGACGAGCCAGCGCTGGGCGATGAGGATCATGACGCCGACGGCGACCACGAACACGATCGGCAGCCCGAGGTACTCGCCGCCCGGCCGGATCAGGCGCGACGAGTCGTCCGACGTGTCGAGGGCGAAGAGGAAGAAGGCGACGGCCGCCGCGACGATGACGCCCACCCCGACGCCGACCCAGGTGCCGGTGATCTTCGTCGGGTCATCGCGGAACCAGCCCGACGCCACCGCGGCGCGCCCGAGGGACGACTTGAACGCGTCGAACAGTTTCTTGCCCTCGCCGCTCTTCAACTCGCTCGCGGACAGGACCCCGTCGACGGCCTTGGCGCCGATGTCGTTCGCCAGGCGCATCTCGGCGCTGCCGAGCGGCCGACGACGGGCATCGTCGGCTGCCGCGTCCGTGGTGCTCGGGTCGGGAATCACGAGGTCGACCTTGTGCCCGCCGATGAGCCCATGGTGCTCGCTGAAGGTGACGAGGTTCCGGTGACCGAGATCGACGAGCGCCGCGGTGAAGGCCTCGTGATCGACCTCGTCCCTGCGAAGCACGGCGGCGAGGGCCGGGGTGAGCTCCGGCGGGGGAGCCGGCAGGAGGACCGAGTCGTCGATCGTCGGGATGCGGGCGTCGCGGCCGCGGCGCCACCACGTGCGGATGAAGGCGCCGAGGATGAGCAGCGCCCCGCCCACGAGGAGACCGACGATCAGCGAGTGGAGCAGCGTCCGTCCGGCCCGGTCGGGGTTCCCGCCCGGCTGCACGACGTGGTCGATCTTCGCCAGGCCGTCGAGGAGCGCGGCATCGAGGTCGCCCTGGCGGGCCTGCGGGAGCATCGTCCCGTCGGTGATCTCGGCCGCCTCGTCGGGCGTCAGGTAGCGATCGACGAAGCCCGAGCCCGCGTACAGGTACACCTGGCCGTGGCGCAACGTGTCGTCCATGTCGAAAAGGACGACGAGGCCGTCGTTGATGCCGGCCCGGCCGACGCCCCAGGTGTCCATGATCGTGATGGCGTCGCGGCGGGCGAGGTCGGTATCGACCTCGCCGAGGTTCGAGGGCCACGAGACGACCGCGATCTGGGCCTGCGTCCGGTCGCGGATCGCGGTGATCTCGGCGTTGGCCCGGTCGGCGGTCGACCTGGCCCAGATGTGGGCGAGGTCGTAGACGTAGCGGCCCTCCTCGGTCGGGGGCAGGGGGATCGCGAGCGCCGGACCGGCGACGAGCGCGGCGACGGCAGCGAGCGCGATGGCGATCCCCAATCGCCGCGGAAGACGAGGCCCGATCAGCTGTTCCCTCATGGTCCGGAATTATCGACGCCGGGCGACGGCGTCATCGCGCCGTCAGCCGCGAGCGACCGCGAGCTCGTCGAGCTCGGCCGGGGTTCGGATGATGTGCACCGAGGCGAAGCCCTCGTGGGCGAGGTCGTCGCGCCGCAGGCCGCGGGCCAGCGACGCCAGCTGCTGCGCGACGGCCGCGGCCGGGACGATCCGGCCGGCCCGGGTTGCGTTGCGAGCCTGGACGAGGGCCGGCTCGAGGTCGAGGACGATCGCGATCGCCGGGATCCCGTGGCGGCTCGCGCGCCGCAGCAGCGCCCGGCGGGCGAACGACGTGACGCTCGTCGCATCGACGACGGTCGTGCGGCGCGCGGCCAGCCGCCGATCGAGCTCGCGGTGGAGGATCGAGAACGCGACCCGGCTCACCGATTGATCGGCGGCATCGCCCGACACGAGCTCGCGATAGGCATCCGAGGAGAGGACGGCCTCCGGCGCGAACAGCCGCGCCGCCAGCGTGGACTTGCCGGATCCCGCGGCGCCCACGAGCACGACGAGGCACGGCTCGGGCAGGACGAGGCGTGGACCCAGCACGGCCGGCATGGCCGCAACTATGGCGTGCGCTGGCCCTCGAGGACCTTGCGGCGCGCCTCCCAGCCGCCGCCTTCGCGGGCCCGGACCTCATAGGCGGGCTGGTCGTAGACCGATGGGCCCTGGACCACGTGGCCGGTCTTCATCTCGTACCGGGACCCATGCCACGGGCACTCGACGAGGCCGTTCTGGAACGAGCCCTCGCTCAGCGGGCCGCCGGCATGGGCGCACGTGTCGTGGAGGGCGAGGATCTCGTCGCCCTCACGGATGAGGACGAGCGTGTTGCTCCCGAGGCGGGCCTTGACGAGCTTGCCCTCTGGGATCGAGCCGTCGTCGCCGACCTGGGCCGGCACGAGCTCGATCCACTTCGTGCCGGCGCCGCGGAACGCGTGGCGGTTGATCATGTTGCCGGTCATGTAGACGACGTCGCCGCCGACGAAGGCACCGGCCGAGAGCAGCAGGAACCCGATCACCGACGTCGCGACAGCCGCCGCGCCGACGGCGCCCGTCCCGCCGCGCAGGACCAGCGACACGATGTACAGGACGAGCGTGACGATCATCAGGCTCGAGTGCAGCGTCGCCCGGTCGCGCGAAAGACCATCGGTGTCGGAGTAGTCCGCGAACCCGGCGACAGCGGCGGCGAGCATCGCCAGGATCCCGACGAGGAGCGCCCAGAAGGCGGCCGTCGGCTGGCCGATGACATCGAAGACGATGACAAGGAACAGGATCCCGATCGGGACATCGGTCAGGACCGCATGGATCGGGTGGCCGAGCCAGCGCCCGTTGAGGAAGTCGCGCAGGCCCGGCGCCCAGTGGAAGAACCGGTGCAGCAGGCCGTGCGCCCACGTTCCGAGGGGCTTCACCCAGCCGGATTGGGCGTCCATCAACCGGGTCAGGAAGCGTGCGAGTCCCATGGGCAACCTCCAGGGTCCGGCGAGCATACGCCCCGGAGCGCGATCGACCCTTGCGGGCCTGTAGCCATGGCGCCGCTCCGCCTCACAGCCTCCGATAGGCTCGGCGGATGCCCGCTCCCGACTGGCGCCGGATCGTGGCCGTCTACTGGATCACCTCGATCGTCGAGGGAATCGGTGTCAGCCAGGTGTTCGCGCTCCTGCCACAGCTCCTGACCTCGATGGGTGTCACCGGCCCCGATCGCCTGGCGTTCGTCGGCCTGTTCGGGTCCCTGCTGTTCGTCCTCGGGATGCCGCTCGTGCCGCTGTGGGGCGTCTGGGCCGACCGCTATAGCCGGAAGGCGGTCATTGCCCGGAGCGCGGTCGTCGAAGCGGTCGTGTTCGCTGGCATGGCGCTTGCCCGGGAGCCGTGGCAGGTCGCGTTGAGCATGCTGCTCATCGGCTTCCAGCTCGGGAACACGGGCGTGATGCTGGCCGGGATCCGCGACGTCGCGCCGGTGGCTCGGCTCGGGACGGTCATCTCGGTGTTCGGCGCCTCCGGCCCGATCGGATTTGCCGTCGGCCCGATCCTGGCCGGGGTCCTCATCGACCAGGCGGGCTGGTCGATCGCCGCGGTGTTCGCGCTGTCCGCTGTGCTCTCGGTCGCGACCGCCGTGCTCGTCGCGTTCGGCTCCCGTGAAGTCCGTCCCCCGGTCGTGCCGGAGGGCCGGGTGCTGACCCTCGCCTTTGGCGCGGTGCGCGGCGTCCTCACGGATCGGGCGGTTCGTCGCGTCTTCCTCGTGTTCGGGACCGCGTTCCTCGCGAACCAGATGAGCCGGCCGTACCTGCCGGTTCTCGTCGAGACGGTCCATCCACCGGGTCCCGGGCTCGCGAGCGCGATCGGGCTCGTGGCGGGGACGGCGGCGCTCGCCGGGGCGCTGCTCGCGCCGTTCGCCGGCGCGCTCGGGGATCGAGTCGGGTTCCGACGCGTGCTGCTCGGCGCGCTCATCGCCGGCGGCGTGGCGCTTGGGATCATGCCGACCCTCGCTCCCGTGTCGGGCGTCGGCGGGCTGGCGGCGCTCGCCGTGCTCGTCTCGGCGGCGGCCGCGACGACGAACTCGATGGTCATCGGCATCCTCGCGACCGAGGTGCCGGCCGATCGCCGCTCGCAGGTCCTCAACCTCGTGTACCTGCCGCTGTACGCGGCCGGGATCGTCGGGCCGTTCATCGGCGCGCTCATCTCGAGCCAGGCCGGCCCGGGAGCGCCGTTCGTGGTCGGCGGCGCGGTATTCGTCCTCGGGGCGATCGTCGTCTGGCGGCTGCACCTCGGTGCCGGCCGTGGCATGCGTGGCGAACGTGGCGAGCGTGCGGATCGCGGGCTGGCCGCTGCCGAGACCGCCGAGACCGGCTGACGGGGGTCGTCATTCCACATGGCATGAGATGTGGCTCGACCGTGCTCGGCGGTCACTCGGTTCGACCGACCCGGCGTGCCGCCGCGCTCGATCGGGCTGAATCCCATTCTGTCCGGAATGGCCCGGCTCCCGAGGTCCAGGGATCAGGCCGGTATGTCGGGTTCCGCGATCAGGCCGGGAGGTCGCGCTCGGCGGGGCCGATGTAGCGGTCGGCGGGTCGGATGATCCGGTTCGCCGCGGCCTGCTCGAGGATGTGAGCGGTCCAGCCGGCGTGGCGGGCCAGGGCGAACGTCGCCGGGAACAGGTCCGGGGTCAGCCCGACGCCCTGGAGCACCGGCGCGGCGTAGAACTCGACATTCGTCTTGAGCGGCCGCTCGGGGTGCTTCTCGGCGAGGACCCGGAGCGCGACGTCCTCGACGGCGATGGCGAGCGCCAGCCACTCGGGCTTGTGCTCCATCGACTCGGCGACCTTCCGCAGGGCCACGGCCCGCGGGTCGTAGGCCCGGTAGACACGATGGCCGAAGCCCATGAGCAGCTCGTGACGATCGAGCTTGCCGCGGACCCACTCCTCGGCCTTCTCCGGCGAGCCGACCTCGTGGATCTGCTCGACGACGGCGCTCGGCGCCCCGCCGTGGAGCGGGCCCTTGAGCGCACCGATCGCGCCGGCGACGGCCGAGGCCAGGTCGCTCTGGGTCGAGGTGATGACCCTGGCCGTGAACGTCGAGGCGTTGAGGCCATGCTCGGCGCCGACCATGAAATAGGCATCGAGGGCGCGCGCCGTCGCCGCGTCCGGGCGCTCGCCGGTCAGCTGGTAGAGGAAGCCCGGGACGAGGTCGAGCGAGGGCTCCGGCTCGATGGGATCCTGGCCTTTCCGGAGTCGGGCGAAGGCTGCGAGGGCGGTCGGCGAGAAGGACGTGAGGGCCCGGGCCTGCTCTGGCGTCGGCGGCCACTTCAGCTCCTGGGTTGCGCCCCACGCCGAGACGGCGGTTCGGAGGGCGTCCATCGGCAACGCGTTCGAGGGGAGGGCCCGAAGGCTCGTGAGGACCGCGTCCGGCAGGGGACCGGTCGGGAGGCGATGACCCGGCTCCCAGTCGCCCGTCCAGAGGAGGTTCGCCACCGCGGGATACGTGCCGTGCTCGACCAGGTCGCCGATCCGGTAGCCACGGTAGAGGAGCTTGCCGTTGGCCCCGTCGACGTAGCCGAGGCTCGTCTCGGCGGCGATGATGCCCTCGAGACCGGGCGAGTAGGGCCGCTCGTCAGTCACGGGCCAATGCTATCCGCGACCCTCGGATCCGGTCAGACGCCGGGCGACGGCTCCTCGCCTGGCGCGGGGGTCGCCGCCAGCCCGGGATCGCCGCTGGTCATGTCGGGCGGTTCGCCGCGCGCCTCGCGCTGCAGCTTCTCCAGGGCGAGCTGGGCCACGCCGCCGAGCTGGCCGACGGTCGACGGGTCGGTCTGCGCGCCGCCGGGACCCTTGCCGCTCAGGTACTCGACCGCGGCGACCGCCGCGATGCCGCCGACGATGGCGATGCCCGCCGGACCGCCCATCGCCGCGGCCGGGATGATGCCGCTGGCCAGGCCGTGGCTCGGGCTCGGGCCCTTGAGGTGGACGGGCTGGTCCCGGATCGCCTCGAGGCCCGGATCGAGACCGGTGACCCCGGGGATGAGCACGCCGCCGAGGTCGTCACGCTGGGCGAGCGCCGCCCCGCACGCCGAGCAGGTCGTGGCGGTCGCCTTGGCCGGCTCGGAGCACCACGGGCACGTTCGCCCGGCGTCGCTCGCCCCCGGATCGCGCGGCTCGACCATGTCGAGCGGCAGGATACGGCGACGTTACCGGTCGAGGAAGCCCTCGACTGCCGCGGCGAACTCGGCCAGGTGGGTGTGATGGGCCGCGTGGGCGGCGCCGTCGATTCGCACAACCGAGGCGCCCGCGAGCCGTTGGGCGAGCGCGGCGGTCCCGATCCCGAATGGCGAACGGCTCTCGCCGCCGACGATGAGGAGGACCGGCACCCGCACCTCGGCGATGGCCTCCAGGCTCGCGGCGGCGCTGGTCTCGGCCTCGACCTCGCGGACAATCGTGTGCGCCGCGGCAACGCGGGCGGGCCAGACGGGCTCGGCTCGATAGCGCTCGAGATCGGCCGGGGTCATGCCGACGACGCCGGCGAGGAAGTCCGAGAGCGCCGCCTCCCTGTCGCCGCGGGCCATGTCGGCGCGGACCGTGTCGAGGAAGCCGTCGGGCCGGTACGAGGCTCCGGGCGGCAACGGCGCCGATTCGTAGGCGATCACGCGGCGGATCGTGTCGGTTCGAAGGCTGGCGCCGAGCGCGCAGCGCCCGCCGTACGAGTGGCCGAGGATGTCGATTGATCCGGGCGCGCCGCCGCCAGCGGTCTCTGCGACCGCGGCGAGATCGTCGTACTCCAGCTCGATGTCGTACTCGGCGCGGTCTCCGGAGGCACCGCGACCGCGCCGGTCGACGGCGAACAG
>JBKPRF010000251.1:0-3390 GCA_046734475.1 Chloroflexota bacterium | reverse complement strand
TGTCTGGGCCGCGCCGGCCACCGAGCCTCCGACGGGCGGCGCGGAGTTCGGGTTCTGGCTGCCTGCTGCACCCGATCCCGGGGAGGAGTAGCTAGCCGGCGAGCGGCACGACGCGACCCTCGGCGTCGAGAGCGTCCTCGGCGGGGGCACCACGTTCACCGTCCGGCTGCCGCTCATCTCGGAGCCGCTGGATACGTTCGACCTTGTCGCGCCGACGAACGGCAACGGCACCGACGCCGAGAATGCCGAGCCGAGCGCGCAGCCCGCCCCGGAGCCGGTCGGGACCCTCGCCGGCTAGTCGCTCAGCCCGCGAGCGGCACGATCCGGCCGTCGGCGTCGATCGTCGCCTGGCGGCGGCGGAGCGCCCGCAGCTCGGCTCCCGGCACCTGGTCGCGAGCGTGGTAGCTCGAGCGCACGAGCGGCCCCGACTCGACATGCCGGAACCCGAGGCCGAGCGCCTCGACCTTCATCTCGGCGAACTCGTCGGGGTGGTAGTAGCGCTCGACCGGCAGGTGCTTGAGGGACGGCCGCAGGTACTGGCCGATCGTGAGGATGTCGGTGTCGACCGCGCGCAGGGCCCCGAACGCCTCGCTCAGCTCGTCGCGCGTCTCGCCGAGTCCGACCATGAGCGAGCTCTTCGTGTGGACCGTGTGGCCGTACTCGACGGCGTAGGCCTTCGATCGCTGGAGGACGCCGAGCGTCCGATCCCAGCGGGCGCGCTTGCGGACGGGCTTCTGGAGCCGCTTCACGGTCTCGAGGTTGTGGTTGAGGATGTCAGGCCCGGCCTGCATGACGGTCCGCAGCGGCGCCTCCTCGCCGTTGAAGTCCGGGATCAGGACCTCGACGCCCATGCCCGGGATGCGGTCCCGCAGCTCGCGGATCGTGTTGGCGAAGACGTGGGCGCCACCGTCGGGGAGATCGTCGCGGGCCACGGATGTCACGACGACATGTTCCAGGCCCAGTGTCTGGAGCGCCTCCGCGACGCGGCGCGGCTCGTCCTCGTCGAACCATGTCGGCCGGCCGGTCTTGACGTTGCAGAAGCCGCAGGCCCGGGTGCACGTGTCGCCCAGGATCATGATCGTCGCGGTGCGCTGGTCCCAGCACTCCCCGATGTTCGGGCAATGGGCCTCCTCGCAGACCGTGTTGAGGTTCAGGCCCCGCAGCAGCCGCTTGAGGTCGTGGTAGTTCTCGCCCGACGGGATCCGGGCCCGGATCCAGTCCGGATGGCGGCGGAGCGCGGTCGAGCCATCGCCGGCAACCGCGTCCGGACCCGCGAGCAGGGCGCCGCCACCCATCGCGATCGAGATCGGCTCATGGGCGCCGTGGTCGTGGCTGCCCGCGCCGGGCGGCTGGAACATCGGCAGCTCGCGGTTCATCGGATCGAGTCTACGGTTCGAGGCCGAACGTGGCGCGCAGGCCGTCCTCGAGCGGTCGGGCGCGGAAGCCGAGCTCGCGCTCGGCCTTCGCAGCCGAGGCCCAGTAGGTGACGTCGAGCGACGCCGATACGACCTCCCGAAGGTTTGGCTGGCCGATGACGAAGCCCATCGGGGTCATCAGCCGGATGAGGCGGCGCGGCACCTCGAACGGCACCTTTCGGCCGCCGAGCTTCGCGGCGATCGCGACGGCCTGGTCGTACGTGACCCTCGGCCCGGACAGGACATATGACTCACCGATGGCTCCGCGATCGAGCGCGGCGACGATCCCCGCCGCGACGTCGTCGACGTAGGCGAGCCCGAGCCCCAGCCCCGGCAGCCCGCGATAGCGCAGCTTGCCCTCGAACGCCAGGCGGAGCTGGTCGCCGAAACCGGTGTGGTCACCCGGCCCGTAGACCTGCGACGGCTGGACGATGACGATCGGCGCGCCGCCGCGGATCCGCTGCTCGGCGACCTCATGCGCCCCGTATTTCGTCTCGTCGTACCAGCTGACGAAGCCCTCGCCGAGGTCGCGGTGGTACGACTCGTCGACGGTCCGGCCGTGGGTGTTGCCGAAGACGTTGACGGTCGACACGTAGACGATCCGCGGGACCTTCGCATCCTGCGCCGCGTCCAGGACCCGCGTCGTCAGCCCGACGTTGGCGTCCCACATCGCGCCCCGGTCGCCCTTGACGATGCCGACCCGGTACTCGCCGGCGGCATGGACGACGGCGTCCATGTCGCGAACGCTGTCCGTGAGCGCGCGCACGTCCGAGAGGTCGTCCTCGACGACCGTAGCCCCGAGGGCCGCAAGCCCCTCCGCGCGCCGGGGGTCACGAACCGGCGCGGTGACGTCGTCACCTCGCTCGACGAGCAATCGGAGCACCGCCCGCCCGACGAAGCCGGACCCGCCCGAGATCCAGATCCGGCGTCGCGTCGGCCGGGGAGGCTCGACGGGGGCGGGCTCGGCTGTGATTGGCTCGGGCGCGGATGTGATTGACGCCCCGGCTGCCCCCGCAGTCGGCCCGGGCGCGTCCTGGCGGACAGCTCGTTTCGGGGCGGTGGCGCGCTTGGGAGCCTTCGACTTCGGCGCCTTCGCCTTGGGCGCGCGCGTCCGGCGTGGCTTCGGCTCGGGCGCGAGCGGGTCGCTCAGTAGATCGCCGTCTCCGGCCCGACGCCCTCGAGCCAGGCCTTGATGTCGCGGAGCAGCGCGGCGCCCCCGGCTCCGTCGTTGGCGCGGTGGTCGACGGCGAGGACCATGTTCATGATCGAGCGGACACCGAAGACGTCGCCGTCGGGCGTCTCGACGACGACCGGCCGCTTGGTGATCTTGTCCATCGTGACGATCGCCACTTCCGGCACGTTGATGATCGGCATGACCATGTTCGTGCCGAGCCAGCCGGTGTTGTCGACCGTGAAGGTCCCGCCGCCGAAGTCGTCGACGCGGAGCTTGTTCGCCCGGGCCCGGGCCGAGACGTCGGCGATCGCCTTGTTCAGGCCGCTGATCGAGAGCTGGTCGACGTCGCGGACGACCGGGACGATGAGGCCGTCGTCGAGCGCGACCGCCACGCCGACATTGATCCGGCGCTTGGCGAGGAGACCCTGCTCGGTCCAGTGGGCGTTCAGCGTCGGGTGGCGCTTGAGCGCCTCGGCCGCGGCCTTGATCACGAAGGGCACGAAGCTGAGCGAGACACCTTCGCGCGCCTGGTAGCCGCCCTTCTCGCGGTCGCGGAGCTTGACGAGCGCCGTGACGTCGACCTCCATCTGGACGTAGGCGTGCGGCACCTGGAGCGCGCGGGTCATCTGGGCGGCGATGCCCTTGCGCATCTGGGTCATCGGGACGAGGACCTCGTCCGCGCCCTCCAGGAAGGTGATCCCCGGCCCGACCGTCGCCGCGGGCAGCTGCCGAGCGGGCGCGGGGCCGGATGGCTCGCCGGGCGCAGTGGCGGCCGGCGCGGCGGCTGGAGCGGTTGGGGCG
>JBKPRF010000250.1:0-1935 GCA_046734475.1 Chloroflexota bacterium | reverse complement strand
CCGTCAAGGATGCTGCGCTGAAGGCCGGAGCCCGCGAGGCCTATCTCATCGAGGAGCCGCTGGCGACGGCGATCGGGGCGAACGTCCCGATCTCCGGGCCGTCCGGGAACATGGTCATCGACATCGGCGGCGGGACCTCCGAGGTCGCCGTGATCGCGCTGGGCGGGATCGTCGTCTCGACCTCGCTGCGGGTCGGCGGCAACCGGTTCGACGAGTCGATCACCTCGTACATCCGCAAGAAGTACAACCTGATGATCGGCGAGCGGACGGCCGAAGAGGTAAAGATCACGATCGGCACGGCCCTGCCGCTCGAGCGCGAGCTGTCGATGGAGGTCCGCGGGCGCGACCTCATCGCCGGCCTCCCGCGGACGATCCCGATCACGTCATCCGAGGCGATGGAGGCCATCGAGCTGCCGCTCCAGCAGCTGGTCGCCGCGGTTCGGAGCGTCCTCGAGCAGACCCCGCCCGAGCTGTCGAGCGACATCATCGACAAGGGCATGGTCATGTCCGGTGGCGGGGCCCTGCTCCGGAACATCGACAAGCTCCTGACCCAGGTCACCGGTGTCCCGTGCCACGTCGCGGAGAACGCCCTCAACTGCGTGGCTCTCGGGACCGGCGAGGCCCTGAAGCACTACGACTTCTTCAAGAAGTCGCTCGTCCAGAGCTTCTAGACGCAGGGCGGGACGCTGGAGCGCGCGCCGGCGACGAACGCTCCGAGGACCGAGGCGACGCCCCGCCGAGCAGACGGTCCCTGGATCGCTCGCGTATTCATCGATCTCCACTGTCATACGTCGGCGAGCTTCGACTCGCTGGCGTCGCCGGAGTCCATCGTCCGTGCGGCGATCGCCCGCGGGCTGACCCATCTCGCCATCACCGATCACGATCGGATCTCGGGCGCGCTCGAGGCACGCGACGCGGCGGCGCGGCTCGCCCAGGCCGGCGAGGCCGAGCTCGTGGTCCTCGTCGGCGAGGAGATCAAGTCCCGCGACGGCGACCTCGTCGGCGTGTTCCTGACCGACGCCGTGGCGCCGGGCCTCTCGGCCGTCGACACGATCACGGCGGTGCATGAGCAGGGCGGCCTCGTCGGGATCCCGCATCCGTTCGACCGCAGTCGGGGGACCTCACTCAGCCGCTCCTCAGGCGCCGAGGCCACGCTCGAGGCGATGGCCGCGAGCGTCGATTGGATCGAGACGTGGAATGCTCGGGTCATGCTCGGCAACGGCAACCAGCTTGCGGCCGAGCTCGCCGCGGAAGCCGGGATTCCGGGCGTGGCCGTCTCCGACGCGCACACGGTGCTCGAGGTCGGTATCGCCGCGACGGTGCTCTCGGGCGACCCGGGCACGGCCGACGGGCTCCGCGCGGCCCTCGCCGGAGAGCGCGAGCTCGTGACCGGCCGCGGCTCGTTCTATGCCCGGCTCGTCACTCCCGCAGCCAAGGTCGTCCAGGGGCTGCGCGGCCGCGGCCGGGTGCACGCATGACCGACCCCCGGCTCGACCACCCCCACGTCGACAGCGCGAGCGAGCTCCGGCATGCCGCGGAGGTCGACGACGACGCCGAGGTCCGCGACCAGCTCTCGCTCGGTCGCCGACTCCGCCAGCCGCGGACGATCGTCTCGCTCGTCCTGCCGCTGGTGCTCCTCGTCCTCTTCGCCCGGAGCCTGCCCGGATTCCACCTCGAGGAGCTGCCGGCGAAGATCGGGCAGGCGAACCCGGCGCTCCTCCTGGCGGCGTTCCTGATCTTCTACCTGGGCTTCCCGCTGCGGGGCTACCGCTGGGCGTTGCTCGTCCGGAAGTCGGGCTTCGACCTCGGCACCCGCGACGCGATGGAGATCATCTTCATCTCGTGGCTCGTGAACTGCCTCGTGCCGGCCAAGCTCGGCGACGTCTACCGCGCCTGGCTCCTGAAGATCAACAGCTCGGTCTCGTTGTCGCGGAC
>JBKPRF010000249.1:0-5545 GCA_046734475.1 Chloroflexota bacterium | reverse complement strand
GTTCGGCTCGACCACGAGCCAGTCGCCTTCCCCGTCGGCGGTCATGGCCCGGAGCGCGTCGGTCGTCATGCCGGCCAGCGGTCGGCCGCCGCCTCGAGCCCGAGGCGCGCCCATGCCCCGCTGGCCTGGGTGGCGGCGCCGGCGCCGTTGACCCGGCCGGCGCCGCTGACCGGGCCGTCGCCGCTCGAGCCTTCCCCGTCGGCGAGGCCAGCGGCGAGCAGCGCCACCTGCCTGGCCCGGGCCCGGTCCGCCGGGCCGTCCCAGTGCCGGTCGACCCAGGTCGTCGACACGTCTCCCGCCCGGAAGCCCGGGTCGCGGACGACGAACCGGTCGAACGGCAACGTCGTCTGGATCCCGCCGACCTCGACCTCGTCGAGAGCCCGGCGGAGCCGGTCGATGGCCTCGTCCCGGGTTCGCCCGTCGGTCATCAGCTTGGCGATGAGGTTGTCGTAATCGGGCGGCACCCGCTGGCCCTCGGACAGGGCCGTGTCGACGCGCACGCCGGGGCCGGCCGGCATCCGCCACCGGACGACCCGGCCCGGGGTCGGGGCGAAGTCTCGTCCGGGGTCCTCTGCGGAGAGCCGAACCTCGATCGCGTGCCGGCCCGGATCGGCGGCTCGTTCGGCCGCCGCGAGGACCGCCGGCGACAGCGGCTCGCCGGCCGCGATCCGGAGCTGCTCCACGACGAGATCGAGGCCCGTCACCAGCTCGGTGACGCCATGCTCGACCTGGAGTCTCGTGTTGACCTCGAGGAACGCGAACGAGCCCTCGGGCGCCAGGAGGAACTCGCAGGTCGCGGCATTTGAGAGCCCGGCCGCCGCGCCGAGCCGGACCGCCATGGCGTGCAGGTCGCGCCGGGCGTCCGGCGTCAGCCCGGGCGCGGGCGCCTCCTCCACCAGCTTCTGGTGGCGCCGCTGGAGCGAGCAGTCCCGCTCGCCGAGGGCGACCACCGTGCCGTGGCTGTCGCCGAGCAGCTGCACCTCGACATGCCGGGCCTCGCCGATCTCGCGCTCCAGGTAGACCGTGCCATCGCCGAAGGCCGAGGCCGCCTCATGAGACCCGGCCGCCAGCGCCTCGGGCAGCTCACGCTCCGTGGCGACCCGCCGCATCCCCCGTCCCCCACCGCCGGCGGCGGCCTTGACGAGGAGCGGATAGCCGATCGCCCGGGCGAGCTCGACGACAGCCGCGACCTCGTCCGGCCGGTCGACCGGGACGGCCTCGAGCGTCCCAGGCACAGTGGGGACATCGACAGCTCGGGCCAGGCCGCGGGCTCGGAGCTTGTCGCCGAGGGCTTCGATCACGTCCGCAGACGGGCCGACGAAGACCATGCCGGCCTCGGTCACCGCGCGGGCAAACGACGCGCGCTCGGCGAGGAAGCCGTAGCCCGGATGGACGGCCTCGGCGCGGGTCTGACGAGCCGCGTCGACGATCGCGTCGATCCGGAGGTAGCTCTGCGTCGGCGGTGGCGGGCCGATTCGGACCGCCTGGTCGGCGAGGCGGACATGCATCGCGTCGGCGTCGGCATCGCTGTACACCGCGACGGTCTCGATGCCGAGGTCGCGGCAGGCCCGGATGATCCGGACCGCGATCTCGCCGCGGTTCGCGACCAGCAGCCGCCCGAATGGCCGGCCGTCTTTGCGCAAAGACGGCGCGGCGTCAGAGCGGGATGTTGCCATGCTTCTTCCGGGGGTTGACGTCGCGCTTGTCGGCCAGGAGGTCCAGCGCGGCGATGAGCCGGGAGCGCGTCTCCGACGGCCGGATGACCGCGTCGACGTAACCTCGCGCCGCCGCGGCATACGGGCTGGCGAACTCCGTTTGGTACTCGTTGACCAGCCGCACCTTCTCGGCGGCCGGATCCGCGGCCGCGGCGATCTGATCCTTGAAGATGATCGCGACCGCGCCCTCGGCGCCCATCACGGCGATCTCGGCCGAGGGCCAGGCGAAGTTCATGTCGCCCCGGATGTGCTTGCTGCTCATGACGTCGTACGCCCCGCCGTAGGCCTTGCGCGTGATGACGGTCAGCTTGGGAACGGTCGCCTCGCAGTAGGCGTAGAGCAGCTTGGCACCGTGGCGGATGATCCCGCCATGCTCCTGGTCGACACCCGGCAGGAAGCCCGGCACGTCGACGAACGTGATCAGCGGGACGTTGAACGCATCGCACGTGCGGACGAACCGGGCCGCCTTCACTGATGCATCGATGTCGAGCGCGCCCGCGAGGACAGATGGCTGCTGGGCCACGATGCCGACCGAGCGACCGCCGAGCCGCGCGAACCCGACGATGATGTTGGCGGCCCAGCCCGGCTGGAGCTCGAACAGGTCGCCGTGATCGACGACGCGGCCAATGACGTCGTGCATGTCGTAGGGCGTCTGTGGGTCATCAGGCACGATTCGGTCGAGGGCTTCATCTGCCCGGTCCGCGGGGTCACCGGCGGTGCTGACCGGCGCACGCTCGAGATTGTTCGATGGCAGGTAGGCGAGCAACCGTCGCGCCGATTCCAGCGCTCCCGCCTCGTCGGGCGCGGCAAGATGGGCGACGCCGCTGCGAGTCGTGTGCGTCGTCGCGCCACCGAGGAATTCCGAGTCGACTTCCTCGTGCGTCACCGTTCGGACGACGTTCGGTCCGGTCACGAACATGTAGCTCGTGCCCTCTGCCATGACTGTGAAGTCGGTCATCGCCGGTGAGTACACGGCGCCGCCCGCGCATGGCCCGAGGACGACGGAGATCTGTGGGATCACGCCGGACGCCATGACGTTGCGGAGGAAGATCTCGGCGTAGCCGCCGAGCGAGACGACGCCTTCCTGGATTCGCGCACCGCCCGAGTCGTTCAGCCCGACCACCGGCACGCCGACCTTCATCGCCAGGTCCATCACCTTGCAGATCTTTTCCGCATAGGCCTCGGACAGCGAGCCGCCGAAGACGGTGAAGTCCTGGCTGAAGACGAAGACCTGGCGGCCATCGATTCGGCCGTGACCGGTGACGACACCGTCACCGAGCGGCCGGTTGTCCGCGACGCCGAACTCGGTCGAGCGATGGGTGACGAACGCGTCGAGCTCGACGAACGTCCCCGGGTCAAGCAACAGCTCGAGCCGCTCGCGCGCGGTCAGCTTGCCCATCGCGTGCTGGCGGTCGATGCGGTCCGCTCCCCCGCCGAGCAGCGACTGGGCGTTGAGCTGATCGAGTCGGGCGAGTCGTTCGTCGTTGCTGGGCACCACGTCTCCCGCTGTCTTTGCGCAAGGACATCGTCACAGGGGATCTGCCGCGCATCATCGTACGGCCCGCAATCCGGCGCAGTTCCGGGAAATGTGCAGTCCGCGAGTATCCACAGTTCGGTGCACAACTCGGTCATCCTGTGGATAACTCAGGCGTCGCTCGGAAGCCCGCTGGAGTAGGATCGATAGCCCAGCGTTACCCCGCCGCCCCGCACTGTCATGAGTCCTGCAACGAATCCCGACGAGGAGACGAGGTGATCATCCGGTGACCAACGTGATCGCAATTGCGAATCAGAAGGGCGGCGTTGGCAAGACGACGACGACGATCAACCTCGCCGGTGCGCTGTCGGAGGACGGACTCCGCGTGCTGTGCATCGACATGGACCCGCAGGCGAATCTCACGGCGGGGCTGGGCGTGAATCTCAACACCGTCGAGAAGTCGATGGCCGACGTCCTCGTCGGACGGGCGACAATCGACGAGATCATCCGCCCGACGGAGACCGGCGGCATCGATGTCGCGCCCTCGCACATCGACCTGGCGGCAACAGAAGGCGAGCTGTTCACGATGCTCGGTCGCGAGTCGCTCCTGCGCGACGCGCTGGATGGCCGGCTGCGGAAACGCTACGACTACGCGCTCATCGACTGCCCGCCGAACCTCGGGCTTCTGACGGTCAACGGGCTGGTCGCGGCCGACGGCGTGATCATCCCGGTCCAGACGCAGTACTACGCGATGAAGGGCCTCCAGAATCTCGTCAAGGTCATCAACGCCATCCGCGGCAAGCTCAACCGGCGCCTGAAGATCCTCGGCTTGTTGCCGACGTTCTTCGACGGCCGCACGAATCTCGCCCGCGACATGCTCGAGGAGCTGCGAGTCGTCGGCGACCACCACGTCTTCAACTCGATCATTCGCAACACCGTGAAGCTCGGCGAGGCCCCGCTCGTGGGCCGGCCGATCACGGTCTACGCGGGTCACACCGATGCCGCCCGAACCTATCGCGAGCTTGCCCGGGAGGTGGTCGACCTTGGCCAGAACTGACTTCCGCGCCGCTGCGGCGCGCCGGCTCTCTGAGGAACGAGAGCTCTCCCCCGCCATCGTCAGCCTGCTGTCGAACGATCGCCAGGGTCGCGCGAGTGGCGGCGTCCGGATCATCGACGTCGACAGCATCACGCCCAATCCCGAGCAACCGCGGCTCGCGTTCGACCAGGAGTCACTCGACGAGCTCGCCGCGTCCATCCGGGAGCATGGCGTCCTGCAGCCGATCCTCGTCCGGCCGCTCGCCCACAACGAGTTCCAGCTCATCGCCGGCGAGCGCCGATGGCGGGCGTCGAAGGCCGCCGGCCAGGCGACGATCCCGGCGCTCGTCGAGGACATCGATGACGACACCGCGCTCGAGATCTCGATCATCGAGAACCTCCAGCGCGAGGACCTGTCACCGCTCGATGAAGCCGCGATGTACGACCGAATGGTCCGGGAGCATGGCTACTCGGTCCGGAAGCTGGCCCAGAAGCTCGGCAAGGACAAGGGCTATCTCGAGAACCGCCTGCGGCTGGCCGACGCGCCGCCTGAGGTCCGCGAGCTGGTGTCCTTGCGCAAAGACACGCTCTCCGCGGCGTACGAGCTCATGAAGGTCGACGACCCGCGGAAGCGGCGCAAGCTCGCGGAGCAGGTCGCCAAGGGCGAGCTGACCCTCGCCAGGCTGCACGACAAGGTCGAGGGCCGGACAGGCCGCCGCGCTGCCGCGCCGACGGCCGTCGACGCGGAACCGGCGGCGCCGGCGGACACGACCGCCGACGATGCCGAGGCGGCCTGGACCGGGCGGACCCGGGCAGAGGCCGGGCCGCTCCGCGACGACGCGCTCGTCGCAGCGAAGCAGCAGCTCGCCGAGGCGGTCGAGGCCGTCCTCGATGTCCTCCGGGTGCCCGACGTCGTCGGCTCGATCGGGCCGGTCGATCGAACCAATCTGGCCAAGTACCTGACGATCGCGAAGCTCCGGCTGGAGAACGCGATTGCGATGGTCCGGAGCGAGGGCCAGTAGAGCCGGCCTCCCAAGCCGCCGGATACCGGCCGGCGGTCCCCCACAGCGTGAAGCCGGCGCCGATGGCGCCGGCTTCACGGTTCCGGAGGCGAGGGCTGATCAGCCGCCGCTGGCCGGCTTGCCGTGCTGCTTGTTCGGGTCGTGGCCGTGGTTGAGCTTGGCGATCGTCAGGTACTTGGCGAGGTTGGCCCGGTCGACGTCGGGGATCGAGCGGACCACGTCGGGCGACCGGAGGACGGCGACGAGGTCCTCGACGGCGTCATTGAGCTGATGCCGGGCCTGGATGAGGGAGTCGTCGG
>JBKPRF010000248.1:0-4517 GCA_046734475.1 Chloroflexota bacterium | reverse complement strand
GAGTAGTGGAGCCCGACCCGGATCGACGGATGCCGCTCCAGCGCCGCGAGCATCGGCGCGTAGGCCGAGTCCGCGACCTCCTCAAGGACCCACCCGAAGGTGCCGACCGGCTGGTGGTTGTGGAGGACGAGCGCGAGCGAGATCCGCCCGGTCATCGCGTCGCGAGCGCCACCGCGGCCTCAGCGCGCGGCGCCGACGCCCTCCTCGACGTCGATCCCGGCGGCCGGCACGTACAGCCGCTCCGTGTACTCGTGCAGCATCCGCGTCGTCGAGAACCGCCAGAGCGTCGTCGCCATCGATCTCCGCATCCGCTCGATCCAGGCCGCCGGCAGCCCCGCCTTGTCGACCTCGAAGTACTGCGGCACGACCTCCTCCTCGAGGATCCGGTAGAGGTCCATGGCGTCGGCCCAGTCCTGGGCGCCTTCGTCGGCGAGCGGCTCGCGGCCGCCGATCGCCCAGCCGTTGTCGCCGGTCCAGCCCTCGTCCCACCAGCCGTCGAGGACGCTCAGGTTGACGATCCCGTTCGCCGCGGCCTTCATGCCGGAGGTTCCCGACGCCTCGAGCGGGCGGCGGGGATTGTTCAGCCAGACATCGACGCCCTGGACGAGGAACCGCCCGATCCGCATGTCGTAGTCCTCGAGGATGAACACCCGGCCCTCGAGCTGCGGCGAGCGGGTCCGTCCGAAGATCTGCTGGATCACGGCCTGGCCGGGCCGATCGGCCGGGTGGGCCTTGCCGGCGAACACGAGCTGGACGGGTCGATCGGCGTTCTCGAGGAGCCGGGCCAGGCGGTCGACGTCGGTGAAGATCATCCCGGCCCGCTTGTAGGTCGCGAACCGCCGGGCGAACCCGATCGTGAGCGCCTCGGGCGGGAGGGCGTCGTCGAGCCGCGCGAGGACCGACGGCGCCTCGCCGTGGCGGGCGAACTGGGTCCGGAGCCGACCCCGGGCGAACACCGCCAGCTCGCGCTTCTGGCGGAGGTGGGCCTCCCACAGCTCGGCCGCGGGGATGCGGTTGATCCGGTCCCACCAGCGGGTCGCGTTGGTCGAGGCATCGAGGTTGTCGAGGTCCGCGTCGAGATAGCGCTCGAACAGGTCCCGGATGGGACCGCCGACCCAGGTCGGGATGTGGACGCCGTTCGTGATCGCCCGGATCTCGTGCGGGGTCGTGCCGTGCCACGTCTCGTTGGCGGTCCGCGCGTGGAGCTGGCTCACCGCGTTCGCGCCGTTCGTCAGCCGGAGGCTGAACGCGGTCATGTCGAAGACGTTCGGGTCGCCGTCGGCCCCGCGCCCGATCTCGAGGACGCGATCGACCGGCACCCCGCCGGTGTTCCGCCGGCCGTCGCCGTCGAGGATCGCCCCGGCGACGCGCCGGACGAGCTCGGATTCGAAGCGCTCGTTGCCGGCCGAGACGGGGGTGTGGATCGTGAACACGCCGTTGCGGGTCACGCCGGCGAGCGCCTCGTCGAGCGTCGCGCCGTCGGCGACGAGCTCGCGCGCTCGCTCGGCGATGAGGAACGCCGAGTGGCCCTCGTTCAGGTGCCACGCCGCGGGATCGATACCGAGCGCCCGCAGGGCTCGCACGCCACCGATCCCGAGGACGAGCTCCTGGTGGAGCCGCATCTCGCGGCCGCGGACGTAGAGGATGTGGGTGATCGGCCGGTCGGCGGCGTCGTTCGCCGGGGTGTCGGTGTCGAGCAGGAGGACCGGCACGCGCCCGACCTGGACAACCCACACGTCGACGTGGACGTCACGGCCGGGCAGCTCGACCGTGACGCTCAGCGGCTCGCCCTCGCGCCCAAGGACCCGGCTGATCGGCATCCGCCGCAGGTCGTAGTCGGGGTAGCGGTGCTCCTGGTGGCCGTCGGCGTCGATCGTCTGCCGGAAGTAGCCGTTGCGGTACAGGAGCCCCACCCCGACGAGTGGCAGGGCCATGTCGCTCGCGGTCTTCATGTGGTCGCCGGCGAGCACGCCCAGGCCGCCGGAGTAGATCCCGAGCGACTCATGGAGGCCGTACTCGGCGCAGAAGTACGCGATCGGCCCCTCGAGCGCCTTGGCGTGGCGACGCCGGAACCAGTGATCGGCGCCATTCGCGAGGTACCGATCGAAGGCCCCGATGACGCGCTGGGCCTCGGTCATGAAGTCCGGATCGTCGAGGAGACGGGCCCAGTCGACCATGCCGGCGAGCACCGGGATCGGGGTGTGGGCTCGCTGCCACGCGCCGCTGTCGATCCGGGCGAAGAGCGCCCGGGCCCGCGGGTGCCACGACCAGTAGAGGTTGTAGGCGAGGCGGCGGAGCCCTTCGAGCTCCGGGGGGACGCGGAGATGCGTCGGGAGCGTCGATGGAATGCGGACGGAGGGCTCCATCAAGGACGCCGATGCTAGCAGCGGCGATGTGGTGCCCGGGGGGATTCGGCGCCTCTTCTCGCGGCGAGGTCCCGCCTCATTCCCTGGGGAATGGACTCTGGAGCCACCGTGCGTGGTCGGCTGGTCCGTCGCCACGCTTGGCCCGACGATCGTGCACGGTCAGCACGACGTCCATGCTCCAGGGAATGGGAATGAGTCGCGCCCGGCGCCCCCGCTGCTCGCTGGTAGGCTCGCCCAGATGCCGATCCGGGTGGCCTTCATCGCCGCGGAGTGCGAGCCGTGGGCCAAGACCGGCGGCCTCGCGGACGTCGTCGACGCGCTTGCCCGGGCGCTGGGCCAGGTCGGTGGCGCGGCGCTCGATGGACCGGTCGACGTCTTCCTGC
Source organism: Chloroflexota bacterium (assembly GCA_046734475.1). Lineage (GTDB taxonomy): Bacteria > Chloroflexota > Limnocylindria > Limnocylindrales > CSP1-4 > UBA5189. The sequence continues at coordinate 1,768 of JBKPRF010000248.1, read as the reverse complement.
CCCTGTACCGCGGGATCCGCGTGCCCGACGGCGCCGTCTCGCGACCGCTGCGGGTCCCGGACCCGATCGCCACGGACGGCTCGACCGACGTGTCGATCGTCGACGTCCCGGCCGACGGCTACCGCCTGCGGCTCGTCGACAGTCCGGCGGCCTTCGATCGCGCCGGCTATTACGGCGACGCGGGCAGCGATTACGCCGACAACGCCTGGCGGTTCGGGCTGCTGTGCCGGGCGGCGATGGAGCAGCTGCGCGCCGAGCCGCGACCGCCGGACGTTCTCCATCTCCATGACTGGCACACGGGTCCGGCGGCGCTCTTCCGGGACGGGCCGTACCGCCGGGATCCCGTGGTCGGCCGGATGGCGACGATCCTCACGATCCACAACCTCGCGTACCAGGGCTGGACGCCGGCGCCTCGACTGCCGGAGCTCGGGATCAAGCCCGCCAGCGAGCTCGCCGGCTCGAATCCCGACGGCCTGAGCCTCCTCGCCGCCGGGATCCGGCGGTCGGACCTCGTGAACACGGTATCGCCCGGTTTCGCCGCGGAGTCGCTCACGCCCGAGGTCGGGTTCGGGCTCGACGGGCTCCTGCGCGCGAAGGGCGACCGGTTCTTCGGGATCGTCAACGGCCTCGACACGGAGCTGTGGGATCCGGCGACGGACGAGACCCTGGCGGCGACGTACTCGCGGGCCGACCGAGCCGGCAAGGCGGCGTGCCGGGCCGCGCTCCTCACCGAGCTGGGCCTGGACCCGGCTGATCCACGGCCGGTGCTGGCCATGATCGGCCGGCTCGATCCGCAGAAGGGCTTCGACATCCTCGCGGCCGCGACACCGCGGCTGCTGGATCGCGGTGCCCGCCTGGCGGTGCTCGGCACGGGCAGTCACGAGCTCATGGAGCCGCTGCGCGCGCTCGCGAAGCGGCGGCCCGGGCAGATCGGGCTCGTCGAGCGGTTCGATCGGGATCTCGCCCGGCGGATGTACGCGGGCGCCGACGGGTTCCTCATGCCCTCCCGCTTCGAACCGTGCGGCACCGGCCAGATGATCGCGCTGCGCTACGGCACGCCGCCGATCGTCCGATCGACGGGCGGCCTGAAGGACACGGTCGAGGACGTGAGCGCCGATGGCTCGAGTGGCACGGGCTTCCGCTTCGACGCCGCGACGCCGGACGCGCTGCTCGAGGCGTGCGACCGCTTCACCGTGATGTTCGAGGCGGGCGGCACGCCGTGGGAGGCCCTGCTGGATCGGGGGATGGCGGTGGATTTCGACTGGCGCAGCGCCTCGGCGCCCGCCTACCTCGAGGCCTACGAGCGGGCGGTCGCGATCCGCCGAAGCTAGGCCTTGAGTGCGCGGAGGATCGCCAGGGTCGTGGCCTCGGGGTGGGTCCGCTGCGGCGAGTGCGGGCCGCCGGTGACGGTGATGACGTGCTCGGACCCGAGCTGGGCGGCGATCTCGGGCAGCTTGAAGTCCGGGATGAAGCCGCCGGTGGCCCAGTCGCCGCGGATGAGCCAGGCGGGCACGCCCGCCGCCCGCGGATCGCGAAGCGCCGCCATCCCGCCGTCCCAGTCGCCGTTCTTCAGGAGCACGTCGAGGACGAGCCGCGGGTTGAACTCGGTCAGCGCCTGGGCCTTCGCGGCGACGTCGCCCTCGGACCAGGCCGGGTTGGCCGCTCGAACCGCGGCTGTCGCCTCCTCCAACGTCGTGTAGTCGCGCTCGCTGGGGTCCTGGGTCAGCGCCTGGAGCCGGCCGAGGGTGAGGACGGGGGGGTCGAGCAG
>JBKPRF010000247.1:0-7596 GCA_046734475.1 Chloroflexota bacterium | reverse complement strand
GGTCGAACTCGGCCTGGAGGCGCTCCAGGAGGTTGATGATCTGGGCCTGGATCGAGACGTCGAGGGCCGAGATCGGCTCGTCGGCGACGATCAGATCGGGATTCAGCGCAAGCGACCGTGCGACGCCGATGCGCTGCCGCTGACCGCCCGAGAACTCGTGCGGGTAGCGCTCGGCGAAGTCGGGGTTGAGGCCCACCGTCGCGAGCAGCTCGCGGACACGGGCCCGCCGCTCCTTCTGCTGGCCGATGCCGTGGATCTCGAGCGGCTCGCCGACGATGCCGCCGGCGGTCATCCGCGGGTTCAGGCTCGAGTACGGATCCTGGAAGATCATCTGCATCCGGCGCCGCTGGCGCCGGAGCGCCCCGCCCTCGAGGGTCGCGAGGTCGGTGCCGTCGAACGAGATCGAGCCGGCGGTCGGCTTGTACAGGCGCACGAGGGCCCGGCCCGTCGTGCTCTTGCCGCAGCCCGACTCGCCGACGAGGCCCAGCGTCTCGCCCTTCTTCAGCGCGAACGTGACGCCGTCGACCGCCCGGACGTCGCCGATGTGGCGCTCGAAGACGATGCCCTCCGTGATCGGGAACCAGACCTTGAGATCCCGCACGTCGACGAGCGGCCGCTCGCCGGCCGCGGGCGCCGCGCCGGCTGGGGTCGAGAGGACGTTCGGGGTGGCGGTCACGCCGGCGTCTCGCCGTTCGACCCGGGCTCGGCGCTCGCCGCGCCCTCGGCCGCGGCGACCTCGGGGATCAGGCCCTCGAGCGCCTCGGGCGTGCCCTGGGCGGCGAGCTCCTCGACGACCGTGCCCGGCGGCGGAGCGGCGACGAAGCCCTCGCGCAGCGGCCGCCCGGCATCGGCCTCGGCCGGGGTCGGCGGATTGTGGCACGCGATCTGGTGAGTCGCCCCGGGCCCCGTCGACACGATGCGGGTCCCCGGCACGAGCGGCACCAGCGGCGGGTTGTCCGTCCAGCACACGTCGAGCCGCCAGGCGCAGCGTGGTGCGAACGGACAGCCGACCGGTGCGCGACGTTGGTCCGGCGGCGCGCCTTCGATCGGGATGAGGGCATCCGGCCGTTCCGAATCGAGACGCGGGATCGAGTGCAGCAGGCCGACCGTGTACGGGTGCGACGGGCGCTCGAAGAGCTCGCCGGTCGTCGCCGTCTCGACGATGAAGCCCGCGTACATGACGTTGATCCGCTCGGTCATCCCGGCCACGACCCCCAGGTCGTGGGTGATGAGGATCAGGGCCGTCGTGCCGTCGGTCGTCAGGCGGTGCAGCAGGTCGAGGACCTGGGCCTGGATCGTGACGTCGAGGGCGGTCGTCGGCTCGTCGGCGATCATGAGCTTCGGCTCCAGGGCCAGGGCCATCGCGACCATCACGCGCTGGCGCATCCCGCCGCTGAACTGGTGGGGATAGGCGTTCAGGCGGGTCTCGGGCCGCGGGATGCCGACCATGTCCAGCAGCTCGATGGCGCGCTTCCGCGCCTCGGCCTTCGACGACCGGCGATGGGCCCGGATCGTCTCGACCATCTGCTCCTCGATCGTGAGAACCGGGTTCAGGCTGGTCATCGGGTCCTGGAAGATCATCGCGATCTCCTTGCCCCGGAGATCGCGCATCTCGGACTCGCTGAGGCGCAGGAGCTGCATCCCGTCGAAGTCGACCGTGCCGCCCTCGACGCGCCCGGCGGGCTTCGGCAGGAGCCGCATGATCCCGAGATTGGTCACGCTCTTGCCGCAGCCCGACTCGCCGACGAGGCCGAGGCGCTCGCCCGGCTCCAGGTCGAAGCTGACGCCGTTGACCGCGTGGATCGTGCCCTCGTGGGTCCGGAACCGGACGACGAGGTCACGGACCTCGAGCATCGCCATCGCCGCGCTACCGCTTCAGACGCGGATCGAGCGACTCGCGCAGCCCGTCGCCGAGGAGGTTGAAGCCGATCGCGGTGATCGAGATCGCGAAGCCCGGGAAGAACAGCAGCCAGGGTGCCGCCTGCAGGAACTGCCGGGCGTCGGTGAGCATCGTCCCCCACTCCGCCGTTCGCGGATCGGGCGGGCCGAGGCCGAGGAAGCCGAGGCCGGCGACGTCGATGATCGCCGTGGCGAGGGCCAGCGTCGCGGCCACGATGAGCGGCGTCAGGGCGTTCGGGAGCATGTGCCGGACCAGCAGCCGCACCGGTGACGCGCCCATCGACCGCGCCGCCGTGACGAACTCCGCCTCGCGCAGGGCGAGGAGCGAGCCGCGCAGCAGCCGGGCAAAGATCGGCACGTTCGTCACGGCGACGGCGAGCATGATCTGGAGCAGCCCGCGGTCGAGCCACGTCACGATCCCGATCGCGAGCAGGATGCCCGGCACGGCCAGCAACACGTCGACGACCCGCATGAGGACCGAATCGACGAGTCCGCCGAAGGCCCCGGCCACCGCGCCGATGAACGTTCCCATGACGAGCGCCATGAGCACCGACACCACGCCCACGTAGAGGCTCACCTGGGCGCCGTAGACCACGCGGGCCAGCTCGTCCCGTCCGAGCTTGTCGGTCCCCATCAGGTGATCCGGCACCGGCGCCTTGGCGGTGAGCGTCCGGCCGTTGGCGTCCTTGAAGATGGCCAGCGGGCCCTCGTGGGCGATGACCGGGGCCAGCAGCGCCGCGGCCACGAAGACCGCGATGAGGAACAACCCGAGGAGGGCCGGCCGGTTGCGCAGCAGGCGGTTGAACGCGTCTCGCCAGAGGCCGCGGCTGGCCCGCGTGTCGGCGATCGGCTTGAGGGTGGCGGCGGCCGTCGTCACGTGTACCGGATCCTCGGGTTCAGGTAGGCATAGAGGACGTCGACGACGAGGTTCACGACGAGGAAGATCAGGGCGAAGATGAGGATCGACGACTGGATGATGAAGTAGTCGCGGTCGCCGATCGCGTCCACGACCCAGCGGCCGACACCGGTCCAGGCGAAGATCGTCTCGGTGATCACGGCGCCGGCCAGGAGCCCGCCGACCTGCAGGCCGATGACGGTCACGACCGGCAGCCAGGCGTTGCGCATCACGTGGCGGTCGTCGACACGGCGCTCGGTCAGGCCCTTGGCCCGGGCCGTTCGGACGTAGTCCTCGTTCGAGACGTCGAGGACCGAGGCGCGGGTGATCCGGGTGACGATCGCGAGGGGGATCGAGCCGAGGGCGATCGCCGGCAGGACCAGGTGCTTGAGCGCGTCCACGAACGCGTCGGGCCGGCCCTGGAGCAGGGTGTCGATGAGCATGAAGCCCGTGATCGTGTCGACGTTGAGGCGCGGGTCGATCCGGCCCGAGGTCGGCAGCCAGTGGAGCTGCGCCCCGAACGCCCACTGGAACGTGAGGCCGAGCACGAAGATCGGGATGCTGATGCCGAGCAGCGAGAAGACCGTCACCGCGCCGTCGCCGAAGCTCTGGGGATGCCGGCCGGCGAAGCGGCCCAGAGGAATGCCGATTCCGGCCGCGATGATGAGCGCGAACAGCGTCAGCTCGACCGTGCCCGGGAAGCGAGCCACGAAGTCAGTCGCGACGGGGGCGCCGGTGATGATGCTGGCGCCGAGATCGCCGCGCAGCAGCTGGCCGATGTAGATGAGGTACTGCTCGTAGAGGGGCTTGTCGAGGCCGAGGATGGCCCGGATCCGGGCGACGCCCTCGGGCGTGGCGTGCTGGCCGAGGATCGCTCGCGACGGATCCCCCGGCAGCAGGTGCACGAAGGCGAACAGGACGAGTGACAGCCCGAACAGGACGGGGATGGCGGCGATGAGGCGGCGGACGATGTACTTCAGCACGCCCGGGCGACCGACTCCATGTGTGACGCGACCCCCGTTCGGGGAACCCGAGCCGGGGGTCGGATGAGTCTGCGCCGGCCGGCGTCAGCCGGCCGGCGCTGGAACATCGCTTACTTGTTGATCCAGACCGTGTTCAGCAACTCGGTGAGGTTGCCGCTTCCGACGAAGCCCTGGACGTACGACTGCGCGACCGCAGGCGGCGTCGAGTTGACGATCGGGATCGACGGCAGGTCGGCGGCGATGAGGTCCTGAGCCTTCTCCCAGAGGGCCTTGGCCGTGGCGTCATCGGTCGCGGCGAGCGCGTCGTTCATCGTCTTGTTGAGCTCGTCGTTCTTGTAGTCGAACTCGGTCGACGGCTTCCCGCTGACGTAGCCGAAGAGCGCCGTCTTGAGGAAGTTGTCGGGGCCGGCCCAGTCGCAGGTCCAGCCGATCTCCCACATCTCGTACTTGCCGGCGTACTCGTTGTCGAGGTACGTCGGGCTCCACGTGTCGGTGTGGGCGTTGACCTTGAAGCCGACGGCCTCGAGGTTCGTCGAGATCGCCTCGAAGATGCCCTTCGGATCCGGCAGGTATGGCCGGGTGACGTCCGACGGGTACCAGAAGTCGATCACGAGGTCGCTCTTCGGGATGCCCGAGTCGGTCAGCAGCTGCTGGGCCTTCGCGGGATCGTAGGTCGGCAGGTGCTCGGCCTTGAAGTACTGGGTTGCCGGCGGCATCCAGTTGTCGGCGAGCACGGCCTGGCCGGCATAGAACGTGTCGATCAGCGACTGCCGGTCGATCGCGGCCATGACCGCCTGGCGGACCTTCAGGTTGGCCAGGACCTTGGCCGAGTTGGCCGGAGCCGGCGTGTGCTCGCTGTAGTCCTGGTTGATGCCGAGGTGGAACAGGTTGCAGCTCTCGCCACGGTCGACGACCGTGAACTTGGTGTCGGCCTTGAGGGTCGTGGTGTCGACCGGGCTCACCTTCTGGGCGAGGTCGATGTCACCGGCCTGGAGGCCGTTGAGGATCGCCGTCTCATCCGCGATCGGCTTGAAGACGACCTTGGCGAGGTGGGCGACGCCGTCCTTGTTCCAGTAACTGTCGTTCTTGACGATATCGACCTCGGCGCCCTTGGTCCACTTGTCCCACTTGAAGGGACCGGTGCCGACCATGGCCGGCGTGCCGCCCTGGGCGTACGGGATCTTGCTGACGTCGGTCTCGCTGTTGTCGGCCTTGCCGGCCTTGAGGGCCGTCGGGCTGGCGATGCCGAACTGCGGCAGCGTCTGGCTGATGAGGAAGGCCGAGTTCGGCTGCTTGAGCACGATCGTGACCGTGCTGGCGTCAGTCGCCGTCACGGACGCGATGTTCGCGTCGGCGCCGTAGCCGCCGAGGACCGCGCCGGCGTAGTAGCTGTACGCCTGGAGGTCCTTCGGGAAGTTCAGCCAGCGGTTGTAGTTGTAGACGACCGCGGCGGCGTCGAGATCGGTGCCGTCGTGGAACTTCACGCCGGACCGGATCTTGAACGTGTAGGTGAGGCCATCGGCCGAGATCGTGTGGCTCTCGGCGAGCACGTCCACGACCTGGCTGGTCGTGCCGGGCTTCAGCCCGACGAGGCTCTCCATGACGTTCTGGAAGACGTACGAGCTGTTGCTGTCGTCGACCAGGGCCGAGTCGGTGCGCTTGATGTCACCGGGGATGGCGACGACGAGCGTGCCGCCTTCCTTGATCGTCGGTGCCTGGCTCTGAGGAGCCTGGCTCTGCGTGCCGCCGGTCGCCGCCGGGGGCGCGCTCGACGGGGTCGCGCCGGTGCAGGCCGAGATGGCCAGCACGACGGCTGCGGCGAATGCGACGGGGCGTAACCGCAACATGACTGGGTGCTCCTCCTTGGTCGATGTACCGAATGTCGCCTGCAGCGCAGGCGGCGCTCCCACGGGCTATCGACGGACCCGCATCATACTCGCGCCCTCGACGCGAATGCGAGGTCCTGGCTGACGCTCCCGAGCGTCAGCCCTGCACGGCCGGCGGCGCCGTCTTCGACACGCCGCGAGGGGTATGAGCGAGGTGGCCGGTGGCCGCGGCGGCCTTCGCCGCACCGAGCGTGACCCCGCTGTCGACGGTCCCCTTGACCGCCTCTCGGGAGATGTCGGCTGGCACCTCCTCGGCGAAGTGGCACGCGACGGTGTGGCCGACCCCGATCGGTCGCAGCGGCGGGTCCTCCCGGCTGCAGATCTCGGGGTTGCCGAGGCGCTCCCGGAGCCAGCAGCGGGTGTGGAAGCGGCAGCCCGACGGCGGGTTGGCCGGCGACGGGACGTCGCCGGTCAGGACGAGCCGCTTCTTGCGGGTCCGCGGATCCGGCGCCGGCACGGCCGACAGCAGCGCGATCGTGTACGGGTGCTTCGGCTGGCTGTACAGGCTGGCGACGTCGGCCAGCTCGGCCACCTTGCCGAGGTACATGACCCCGACCCGGTCGCTGATGTACTGGACGACCGACAGGTTGTGGGCGATGAAGAGGTAGGTCAGCCCGAGATCCCGTCGGAGGTCCGACAGGATGTTGAGGATCTGGCTCTGGATCGACACGTCGAGCGCCGAGACCGCCTCGTCGCAGACGACGAACTCGGGGTTGAGGACGAGCGCCCGGGCGATGCCGATGCGCTGCCGTTGGCCGCCGGAGAACTCGTGCGGGTAGCGCCGGGTGTAGTCGCGCCGGAGGCCGACCATCTCGAGCGCGTCCTCGACCTTCTTGTTGCGGGCCTTGTGGTCGCTCATGCCCTGGGCCAGCAGGCCCTCGCCGATGATGTCGCTCACGGGCATCCGCGGGTTCAGCGAGCTGTACGGATCCTGGAAGACGATCTGGATCTTGGACCGCATCTTCCGCATGTGCTTGTTGTCGAGCTTGGTCAGGTCCGTGCCGTGGACGAAGACCTTGCCGTCGGTCGGGGTCTCCAGCTGGAGGACGGTCCGGCCGAGGGTCGTCTTGCCGCAGCCCGATTCGCCGACGAGGCCCAGGACCTCGCCCTTGTGGATGTCGAACGAGACGTCGTCGACGGCCCGGACGTCACCGACCTTGCGGCGGAGGACGCCGCCGACGATCGGGAAGTACTTCTTGAGGTGATCGATCTTGACGAGGACCTCCGGCGCAGCGCGGTCGTCGGTCACCCAGGCGCTGGCGATGTCCGGCGTCGTCACCGCAGCGGGATCGGGGCTCACGGGCTGCGGCGTGGATTCGATCGCGGTCATGCGGGGCTCCCAGCGGGGGCCGGACTCGCGGCCGGCGCGGACTCGGCGGCCTGGACCTTCGGGATCTGGTCGGCCGGGACATGCAGCCAGCAGCGAACCCTGCGGTCACCGCCGAGCGCGTCGAGCCCGGGCTCGAACGGCCGGCATGGCTCGAACGAGTACGGACAGCGTGGCTCGAAGCGACAGCCCTTCGGCATCCGGAACGGATTCGGGACCGTGCCCTGGATGACGTTGAGCCGCTCGCCCTTCGAGACCCGGGACGGGATGGAGGTGATCAGCCCTTCCGTATAGGGGTGCTTCGGCTCGAGGAGCGTCTCCGCGACCGTGCCGGTCTCGACGATCCGGCCGGCGTACATGACCGCGACGTTCTGGACGGTCTCGGCCACGACGGCGAGGTCGTGGGTGATGAGGAGCAGCGCGGTGCCGGTGTCCTGCTGGATCCGCTGGATCAGCTCGAGGATCTGAGCCTGGATCGTGACGTCGAGGGCCGTCGTCGGCTCGTCGGCGATGATCAGCTGGGGTTGGCAGGCCAACGCCATTGCCATCATCACGCGCTGCTTCTGGCCACCCGACAGCTGATGGGGGTAGGCACGGGCCCGGTTC
>JBKPRF010000246.1:0-5006 GCA_046734475.1 Chloroflexota bacterium | reverse complement strand
GGGTCCCGCCGGTCGACATCCCGGACAAGGCGGCGACCCACGTCGGCGACTTCTGGGAGCGGATGGGCTACCTCGCGCGCACGGGGCACATGAACCGGCAGTTCGTCCACGACCAGTGGGCCGGCCTGGCTCAGACGTGGTGGGCCCGGCTTCTCCCGAGCACGCTCGCGTGGAGGGATCGGGACCGCGAGCCCGGCATCTGGGTCGAATTCGAATGGCTGGCGCGGACGATGGCGGAGATGGACAGGAAGTCCGGCTTCGCGCCAAAGCTGGATCCCGAGTCGCTGGCACGATCGCTCCCGATCGTCATCAACCAGGTCCGAGAGGCCGTCGAGATCGAAGAGGAGCTTCGGACGGTAACGGCCCGACTGGCGCCGATCCCGATCCCCGTCACCGCCGCCAGGCCGCGGCGGGGCCATCCGAGCGATCAGGAAGCTCAGCCGAGTGACGCTGTGCCAGGTGACATTCACCAACGCTGAGCGAGGGAGCCGAGGTCGAACGTGAACTCGTTCCGCGCGCGTGTTGCGACCGCCGCGGTCGGCGGCGCGCTCGCTCAGACCGCCCAAGCTTGGCCCCCCTCGGGGCTGCCGTGGCTGACGGCCGTCGGCCTGCTGATCTTGTTCCTCGGAGGCGCGCTCGCCCTCGCGCGGATCGGGCAGGCCCAGCGCGAGCGGAATCCCGCGGAACGCTCGATGTGGGTGATCTTCGGGCTCGTCGCAGCAGGCGTCGCGGCGGCCTGGCTGTACATCCCGGCGCATCTCAATGGCGACGAGTGGCTGTCGATCGCGACGATCCACGGGCTCTGTGCCAGCGGTGCCTACGACAGTGGCCCATGCACGGCGAGTGCGATTGACCTGTCGTGGGTCGCCGGGGTCGCTGGGCTCGTCCTCGGAGTACTGACCATCGCGATCGGTTGGTTCATCACCGCGTTCTCGGCGACCGGTGAACCAGGTGCCGCGCAGGACATTCACGAACGCGTCACCGAGAGCGCGCGCGACGTGCGCGAACGCTGAATGATGGAACGCGAACTCGTCGATCTCGGAGGTTCAAATGTCGATCACGATCAGTGCGAAGCCCGATCCGTTCACGTTCGAGCCGTCGCGGGCGGCGGTGCTGGCGATCGACCTGCAGAATGACTTCGGGGCCCCCGGCGGGTATGTCGACCACTTCGGGGTGCCGCTCGAAGCTACCCGGGCAACGATCGAGCCGATCGGGCGGGTCCTGGCAGCCGCGCGGGCGGCCGACATCGTCGTCGTCTACACGAGGATCGAGTTCAAGCGGGACCTGTCGAACGTGGGTGGTCCGGAGTCGCCCCTTCGAACGATCCTTGGGCTTGGTGCCGATACCGGCGACTACCTCATCGAGAACACCTGGAACACGGACATCGTCCCGGAGCTGGCACCGCGGCCGGGAGACCTCATCGTGTCGAAGCATCGCTACAGCGCGTTCTTCGAGACCAACCTCGACGAGATCCTCCGGGCGCGGGGCATCACCGACCTCGTGTTCGTTGGCTGGACGACGAGCGTCTGCGTGGAATCGACATTCCGAGACGCCTCATTCCGCGACTATCGCTGTGTCGTGCTCGAGGACTGCACCGCCGAAACGGTGGGCCGCAGCCAGGTCCGGACGAATCACGAGGCAACGTTGTCGCTCATCCAGGCGCAGTTCGGTTGGGTGTCCGACTCGACATCGCTGCTCGACGGTCTCGCGGAGGCGGCCAGCGTCGCGTGACGTTGCGCTCGCTCGAGCCAGTCAGGGAATCAGGCAACAAGCCGCGTGGGTCAGTAGCCGGGCCCGCCGCTGCCGCCGTTGTTGCCGCAGGCGGCGAGCACGATCGGGAGCACCGCGACCAGCGCCAGCAGGAGGCGCGCGCCAATGGCTCGGACGATGGTCATGGTCGTGCCGCCACTGGGGTTCGCGAGCCTTCGGTCACCTCGCCCTTGTGCGCCGCGAACGCGGCGAGGGCCTCGCTCTTCTCCTGCTCCGGAACGTTGAAGTGGTCGAGCGCCCGGCCAAGGTCGGCGGCGACCGCGTCGAACTGGTCAGGCGTGATGTGCAGCGAGCGGTGCGCCTCTTCGAGGCCGAGATGCGTCTCGCCGGGCCTGGTCGGGCTGAACTGGAACGGCCCGCCGGACACCTCGCAGAACCACAGGGTCCGCATGAACTTCAGTCCGGCCAGCCGCTCGGCGGCCTTCTGGGTGTGCCACTGCCGGAGCTCGGGGTTCGCCGACTCGGGACCTGAGACCGGGTCCTTGAAGATCGAATCGCTGAAGTGGTCGACCACGGCCGCGATCGCAAAGACGCCACCCAGGCGCTCGTACAGGGATTTGTCTGGCATGGGCCTTCCTCCGTCGCCCGGCAGCGCGGACCGACCCGATCCCCCTCGAGGAATCCTACGACCGGCATCCCTCGCCGGATCTCGCAACGCGGCCGAATTCGGCTAGGCGCTCGCGCGGACCCGATAGAGGTCGACGCTGTCGACCTGCATGAACGGCGGCCGAGGGGCATCCCGTGCAGGCTGGAGTCCGGCAGTCGCCGCTTCCTCGGTCTCGAACACGAGGACGTTGAGGGTCCGGCCGTGGCCATCGGTCATCCAGAGCGCCGAGACGAATCCGGGTGCCTCACGGACGCGCGGTGCGACGTTCGTCGCGACCATGTCACCGCTCGCCTCGACCTTCTCGGGATCGCCCGATTCACGAACGACGACGGCGTACATCTCGGTCCTCCTCGCGGTGGCTAGGCGCTGAGCGGGTCCACCTTCTCCGGATCCAGGCCCAGGTCGTGGATGGCTTCCTCGGCGGCCTCGGCGGTGATCTCGCCGGTGCGCGCCAGGGCGGACATCGCGGCGGCGGCGATCGACGGCCCGTCGATCTCGAAGTAGGCCCGCAGCGACTCGCGCGTGTCGGATCGGCCGAAGCCGTCCGTGCCGAGCGCGGTGAAGTCGGCATCGATCCACCGCTCGATGCCGCCCGGCACGATCTTCATCCAGTCGCTGGCGGCCACGATCGGGCCGCCCTTCGGGCCGAGGACCGTCGAGACGTACGGCACCCTCGGCTTCGCGGTCGGGTGCAGCCGGTTCCAGCGCTCAACCTCGAGCGCGTCTCGACGAAGCGAGGCGAATGACGGCGCCGAGTACACGTCCGCGGCGACCCCGAGCTTCTCGGCCAGGAGCTGCTGCGCGGCGAGCACCTGCAGGAGGATCGAGCCCGAGCCGACCAGGCGTACCCGCTTCGCCGTCTTCGGGAGCTCGGCCGAGGGCCCGGCGAACTTGTAGATCCCCTTGAGGATCCCGTCGGTGATCGCGTCCGGCGACTTGCCGTTCGCCTCTGGCTTCGCCGCCTGGGCGTAGTTCTCGTTGTAGATCGTGATGTAGTAGATGAGGTCCTCGCCCTTGACGTGCATCCGCTCGATCCCGTCGCGGATGATCGCGGCGAGCTCGTAGGCGAAGGTCGGGTCGTACGGCCGGACGGCCGGGTTCGTCGAGGCGAGCACCTGCGAGTGGCCGTCGTCGTGCTGGAGGCCCTCGCCGGTGAGGGTCGTCCGGCCGGCGGTCGCGCCCATCAGGAAGCCGCGCGACCTCGCGTCGCCGGAGGCCCAGAACAGATCACCCGTCCGCTGGAACCCGAACATCGAGTAGAAGATGTAGAACGGGATCGTTGCCAGGCCGTGGGTCGCGTACGACGTGCCGGCGGCCTGGAACGTCGCCGACGAGCCGGCCTCCGAGATGCCCTCCTCGAGGACCTGGCCGTTCGTGGCCTCGCGGTACTTGAGGACGAGCTCCGAGTCGACCGGTTCGTAGCGCTGGCCCGCGGCGGAGTAGATCCCGACCTCGTTGAAGAGCGGGTCCATGCCGAACGTCCGGGCCTCGTCGGGGATGATCGGGACGATGCGCGGCCCGAGGTCCGGATCGCGCATGAGGTTCCGGAGCATCCGGGTGAAGGCCATCGTCGTCGAGACCGCGGTCTGCGAGCCGGCGGCGAACTCCTGGTCGAACGTCGGCTTCGGCGCGGGGAGGCTGACGCCCGGCGAGACGAACCGCTTCGGGAGCGGGCCACCGAGCGCGCGCCGCCGTTCGTTGAGGTACTGGACCTCCTCCGAGTCGGGGCCCGGGTGGTAGTACGGCGCGTCGTGCAGCTGGTCGTCGGGGATCGGCAGCTCGAGTCGGTCACGGAAGACCTTGAGCTCCGCCTCGGACAGCTTCTTGGCCTGATGGGTGATGTTCCGGGCCTCGACGCCGGGCCCAAGGGTCCAACCCTTCACGGTCTTCGCGAGGATGACGGTCGGCGCGCCCTTGAACTCGGTCGCGGCCTGGTACGCGGCGTAGACCTTGCGGTAGTCGTGGCCACCGCGCCGGAGGCGGGCCAGGTCGTCATCGGAGCGATCCGAGACGAGCTCCCGGAGGCGCGGGTCGGGCCCGAAGAAGTGCTCGCGGATGTACGCGCCGCCGGCGACCGAGAACTTCTGGAACTCGCCGTCCACCGTGGTGTTCATCTTCTCGACAAGGACGCCGTCGCGATCCTTCGCGAGGAGCTCGTCCCACTCGCGGCCCCAGACGACCTTGATGACGTTCCAGCCCGAGCCGCGGAAGACCGCCTCGAGCTCCTGGATGATCTTGCCGTTGCCGCGGACCGGCCCGTCGAGGCGCTGCAGGTTGCAGTTCACGACGAAGGTCAGGTTGTCGAGGCCCTCGCGGGCGGCCACGTGGAGCGCGCCCAGGGCCTCCGGCTCGTCGGTCTCGCCGTCGCCGAGGAAGGCCCAGACCCGCGATCCGCTCGTGTCGAGCAGGCCCCGGTTCTGGAGGTAGCGGTTGTAGCGGGCCTGGTAGATCGCGCTGATGGGCCCGAGGCCCATCGAGACCGTCGGGAACTCCCAGAAGTCGGGCATGAGCCGCGGATGGGGGTAGGAGCTGAGGCCCTTCTGCGGCGGCGTCTCGCGCCGGAAATGGTCGAGCTGCTCCTCGCTGAGCCGGCCCTCGAGGAAGGCCCGGGCGTAGATGCCCGGCGCCG
>JBKPRF010000245.1:0-11767 GCA_046734475.1 Chloroflexota bacterium | reverse complement strand
ATCTCGAGGAGCGCCTGCCCGACGGCGTGGCGCCACTGCCGGACCATGAGGACGTTGCCGTCGGGATCGAGCGCGATCATCGCGACGCCCCCGGGATGACCGGCGATGTCGCGGGTCGAGCGATGGCCGTCGGGCGCCTCGACGGTGTCGATCCGGAACTCGAGGACGCGGCTCTTCCGGAGGACTTCCGACGATACGAGCCGCTCCCGCAGGCGCTCGTCGGCGCCGCGATCGGGGCTGCCGTCGTCGGCGCTGTCGGTCATGCCGCGAGGCCCTCGGCGAGTGCCGCGAGCGAGGCCATGTCCGGGACGACGAGATCGGGCGTCGCGCTGGCCGGCGGCGTCGCGCCCGAGCCGGGCCGGTCGTGGCGCCGATCGACCCAGACCGTCGACAGGCCGAGCCGCTTCGCGGGCACGTGGTCGTGGAAGAGGCTCTGCGCGACGTGGAGGATGCGTTTCGGCGGCAGCCCGATCCGTTCGAACGCCAGCTCGAAGTTGCGCGGGTTGGGCTTGTAGCGTCGCGCCTGCTGGGCCGTCACGACCCAGTCGAAGTCGGTGCCCAGGCGTCGCTCCGAGGCGGCGAACAGGTCGTCGTCGCAGTTCGTGATCACCCCGAGCCGGTAGCGACGGTGGAGGCTCGCCAACGCCGCGGGCGAGTCGGGGAACGCCGGCCAGTCGATCACGGATCCACCGAAAGCCGCGACCCGCTCGGCATCGACCGTCCGCCCGATATCGGCGGCGATCCCGCGCAGCGTCACGCCGAGCACCTCGCGATACGGCACGTACTTGCCCGCCTCGGCCTCGGACTCGTGCCGCCCGAACAGCTCGAGGAGGGTGTCGTCGGGGGGCAGGGGCGCGTCGCTGCCGTCGCCGGGATCGAGGGCCGCGTGCAGGGCCGCCAGGATCCCGGTCTCCCAGTCGATCAGCGTGCCGTAGCAGTCGAACGTGAGGACGTCGAAGGCGTCGAGGTCGAGGGGCACGACCGGGATGATGGCACGGCGGCGGGGGAGCGCCGATTGCGGCCGGTCAGCCGCCGCAGGGCTTCAGTGACGGCGCTGTCGTCGGCGTCGGCTTGGCGCTCGGGCTCGGCGTCGGGCTCGCGCTCGCGAGCGGAGTCGCGAAGACCGTGGCCACCGCCTTCTGGATCTTGGCGATCTCCTTCGTCGTCATGAACTCGCGATAGCCCGCCGTGGGGTCGAGGCCGATTCGCTGGACGGTGGCCGGATCGACCGCGGCGGCGAGTGCGGCGAGGCTGCCGATGTCGGCGGTAGGGATCGCCAGCAGGAGGTTCGTCTTCGCGATGTCGAGCAGGTGCGAAACCTGGGGCAGCATCGCGATCGGGTCGATCTGGTGGAGCAGCGCGATGAGGACCTGCTGCTGGCGGGCCATCCGGCCGTAGTCGGAGTCCTGGTGGCGGGATCGGGCGTACTCGAGGAGCGTGTGGCCGCCCAGCTGGTGGCAGCCCGCCGAGATGTCGACCGTCACGTAGCCGGTGCCGTCCTCGAGCGGGTACTTCGTGTCGTAGACACGCTCGGTCCGGATCCAGACGCCGTCGGGCGCGACCGCGTCGACGAGGTCGACGAAGCCGTTGAGGTTCACGACGACCGCGCCGTCGAGCGGTACCCCGACGAGCTGCTGGATGGCCCCTGTGACGGCCCGGAAGCCGCGCGCCACGCCACATTTGTCCGACGTCTGGGGCGCACAGCCACCGTCGGGGAACTCGCCGGGTCGCTGGTAGGCGTAGACCCACAGCGAGTTGAGGAGATCGGGGTAGCGGCCGTCCTTGAACAGCTTGGCGTCCTCGGGTGCGACCGGCACGTTCAGCAGGTTCCGCGGGATCCCGAACAGGGCCGCGCGGCCGGTCGCCTCGTCGACGCTGAGGAGGATCATCGTGTCGGTCCGGAGCAGCGTCCGGCCGGGGCCGGCGTCGCCGCCGATGAGCAGCAGGTTCAGGCGGCCGTCGGCCGCCCAGTCGGGCGCCGCGCTCGGGGCGGCTGTGTCGTCGGGTGACGGGCTCGACCCGAAGCTCGGCTCCGGGATCGCGATCCCGCCGCCGGTCGGGACGAAGACAGCCGAGACGGTGTCGTATGCCTTGACGCCGAGAGCGCCGACCAGGCCGTGCAGCCCGACCGCGGCCACGAGCGTCGCGGCCAGCACGGCCACCGGCTTCGCGCCGAGGCGGGGCCGGTGGCGGAGCCGGGCGGCGACGAGGTACGCGTCCACGATCGCGAACAGGTGGTAGATCGCGAAGACGCCATTGAGGACGATGATCCCCATCACGACCTCGGGCTGGACGAGGCTCGCGAGGAGGCTCTTGAGGCCGCCGCTGACAGCCGACCCGATCACGACGATGACGACGGCCGTCGGGAGCGCGACGAGCAGGCCGCGCCGGGCTGCGCCGGCGAACATCTGGCCGAGGCCCGGAACCACGAGCGACAGGACCGCCGCGGCGCCGGGGGACGCGCCACGGGACGGTGTGCGCGTGACGCTCGCAGGGGGGTCCGCGGGGGGCGACGGAGGGGCCGGCCTGAGCGATGCGGCGGCGGAGCCACCGCGCTCGCGCAACGGCAGCCGATTGGCGGACGTCTCGGTCAGGTCCGACTCCACATCGGCATTGGACGCGACTGTAGTCGGCGCGTGACGCCCGCGGGTTACGATCCTGCAACCCCAACGGCTGAGATTCGTGCATCGGAGGGCCCCGGGTGTACGGCCGAATCCTGCTCGTCGAGGACGATCCATCGATCCGTGAGGTCACCGCGCTGGGCCTCCGGAACGCGGGTTTCGACGTCGCCACGGCGGCCGACGGACCGACCGGCCTCGAGCAGTTCAAGGTGCTCGCGCCGGACCTCGTGCTGCTGGACGTGATGCTGCCGCGGCTCGACGGTCTCGAGGTCTGTCGGGCGATCCGCCGCGATTCGACGACGCCAGTCGTGATGCTCACCGCTCGCGGCGACACGATCGACGTGGTCGTCGGGCTCGAGGCCGGCGCCGACGATTATGTGAAGAAGCCGTTCGAGATGCCGGAGCTCGTGGCCCGTGTTCGCGCCGCGCTCCGGCGCCGCGGGCGCGAGGCCGGGGAGGGCGAGCCGGCACGGGTCCACCTGGGCGCGCTCGAGATCGATCCCGGCGGCCGGACCGTCACCCGGGCCGGCCGCGAGATCCCGCTGACGCGGACCGAGTTCGATCTCCTGCTGGAGCTCGCTCAGCGCCCGGGCCAGGTGTTCACCCGGGAGCAGCTCCTCGATCGGATCTGGGGCTACGACTACCTCGGCGACTCGCGCCTGGTGGACGTGGCGATCGGCCGGCTGCGAGCCAAGGTCGAGGACGACCCGGGCGTCCCCGAGCTGGTGCTCACGGTCCGCGGCACCGGCTACAAAGCGGCCCGGCCCGCGCCCGAGGCCTGATCGCAGTGGGACTCCGGGGGCGGCTGGCCCTGGCGCTCGTGGCGCTCGTCACCGTCACCGTGGTCGGAATCGGCGTCGGCAGCTACTACTTCGTCGAGGCCCGCCTGCGCGATTCCCTGCTCGCGGACGCCGAGCGCCAGGCTCAGTTCAACCTGTCGACCCTCGTGCCGGATGCGCTGCCGAATGGCGCCACGAGCCAGACATTCGAGGCGGCCGGCCTGCTCGACGCGTTCCGGCTGCGCGGCGACGTCGAGGTCGTCGCCGACTTCGGCAATGACCGGTACCAATCGACCCTCGGCCTGACGGGCGCGATCGACGAGCTCCCGGCCGCCGTGCGGTCGTCGGTCCGGAACGGACAGCTCGCGTTCGCCTGGCAGTCGCTGGCCGGCGAGTCGGCGCTGGTCGTCGGCGGCCAGGCCCAGATCCCGGGCCGGCCCGAGGTGTACTTCGTCTTCCCGGCGACGGCGATCGATCTCGCGCTCGGCCAGCTCCGGCTCGGCCTCGCGGCGGGAGGCGCCATCGCGATCCTGCTGGCGCTGCTCATCGCCCGGTTCGTCGCGGGCGGGATCCTGCGGCCGGTCCGATCGGGCAGTGCGGCCGCCGCCCGGATCGCGGCGGGCGACCTCTCGGCGCGCGTCCCGGGCGGCGGCTCCGACGAGCTCGGGGCATGGGCCGCGGAGTTCAACCGGATGGCCGACTCGCTGGCCTCGACGATCGGCCGGCTCGAGGCCTCCGAGAGCCGGAACCGGCGGTTCGTCGCCGAGGTCGCGCACGAGCTCCGGACCCCGCTCACGGCCCTCCTCGGCGAGGCAGCGCTCATCGAGCAGGGGACGAGCGAGCTGTCACCCGACGCGCGCCGCGCGGCCGAGCTCCTCGTCGCCGACGTGCGCCGCCTCAGGACCCTCGTCGAGGAGCTCATGGAGCTGTCGCGGTTCGACGCCCGGGCCGAGGCGGCCGACCTGGCGCCGCTGGACCTCGGCGCGGCCATCGGCTCGATCGTCGCGGCGCGCCTGCCCGACGCGACCGTCTCGCTGCCGGGGCAGCCGCTCGTCATCGAGACCGACGTCCGGCGGCTCGACCGGATCGTCGGCAACCTGCTCGACAACGCCCGAACCCACGCGCCGGAGGCGCCGGTGGAGGTCGCCCTCGCGCTCGAGGGCGAGGGGGCCAACGCGGTCGTGACCGTTGCCGACCGGGGGCCCGGCGTGCCGGCCGAGGCGCTCGCCCACCTCTTCGACCGGTTCTACAAGGCCGACCCGTCGCGCAGCGGTGGCAGCTCGGGCATCGGCCTGGCGATCGCCGCCGAGCACGCGGCGCTCCTCGGCGGGAGGCTGACGGCACAGCCGCGCGACGGCGGCGGCCTCGAGTTCACGCTCGTCCTGCCCGTGACGAGACCGTTACCGGGCGGCGATGGCGACGTCACCGGCCCGATCGAGGCTCACGTCGCGCCGGGCGGACGGTCCGCGCCGGCAGAGACGAGGGATGCCCAATGACCCGCCGCAGCGCGATTCGCCCACTCGCCCGCCCCGTGTTCCTGCTGGCCGCGCTGGTCGCGGCCGGCTGCTCGGCCGCCAGCTCCGGACCCGGCCTCGGTCCCGTGGCGACGCCAGCCTCGCAGGGACCGGCGTCCCTCGAGGTTCCGTCCAGCGAGCCCACGCCCGGCTACCCCGGCCCGGTGGCGTCCGGCGGGGCCGGGTCGCCTGCACCGTCCGCGGCCGCGACCACCACGGTTCGGGCCTACTTCTTCCTCGGCAGCTTCACCGGCAACGCGGGCCTGGCCCCGGTCCTGCGCGAGGTGCCGAAGACGAGCGCGGTCGGCGCCGCCGCGATGACCCAGCTCCTGGCGGGCCTGACCGAGCCCGAGGTCGACGCCCGGCCGGCCTTCTACACGACCGTGCCCGAGGGCACGCGCTTCCTCGGCCTCACGATCCAGAACGGCGTCGCGACCGTGAACCTCTCGAAGGAGTTCGGGTCGGGCGGCGGCAGCGCCTCGGTCCTCGGCCGGCTGGCCCAGGTCGTCTACACCCTCACGCAGTTCCCGACGATCACCGGGGTCCGGTTCCAGCTGGACGGCCAGGCCGTCACGACCTTCAGCGGCGAGGGCATCGTCCTCGACCACCCCGTCGGTCGCGCCGACTACACCGACTTCCTGCCGCCGATCTGGGTCGATCGGCCGGCCTGGCGAGGGGTCCTCGCAAGCCCCGCTCGGGTGACCGGTCTCGCCAACGTCTTCGAAGCGCAATTCCAGGTCCAGGTGCTCAACGCCGCCGATCGGACCCTCATCGACGTGCCCGTCACCGCGAGCTGCGGCTCGGGCTGCTGGGGCACGTTCGACGTCAGCCTCACGTACGCGGTCAGCGCGGCCCAGTGGGGAACCCTGCGCGTCTACGACCGGTCGGCCCAGGATGGCGCGCCCGAGCACGTCGTCGACTACCCGGTGTGGCTCACGCCCTGAGGCGCGGCGTCCAGTGCCCGGTTGCGCTCGTCACGCCAGGCGAGGAACCGGGCGCCCCGGTCCACGGCCCAGCCGGGACCGTCGAAGCCGAGCGTGAACTGGCTGAAGCCCATCCCGACGTATGTCTCCGCGTCCTCGTCGAGGAAGCGGTCGAGGTCCGCCGGCTCGACGCCCAGGCCCCACTCGATCTCGGCCGGGTCGCGGCCGGCCGCGTCGCACCAGCGGAGCAACGCCTCGACCTTCGGGACCAGCTCCGCGGGGCGCTCCGGGAAGGCCGCGTGCCAGCCATCCGCGTGCTCGGCGACGAGCCGCAGGGTCCGCCGCTCGCCCACCCCGGCGATGAGCAGGGGCATCGGCCGCGCGGGTGGCGGATCGAGCCGCCCGAGGCGATCGCGGATCACCGGCAGGTTCGCCTCGAGGTCGCGCAGCCGCGAGCCGGCCGTGCCGAACTCGTAGCCGTATTCGGCGTAGTCGCGCCGGAACCAGCCCGAGCCGACGCCGAGGATCAGCCGGCCGCCGCTGATCCGGTCGACGGTCCGGGCCATGTCCGCCAGGAGGTTCGGGTTGCGGTACGAGTTGCAGGTCACGAGCGGCCCGAGCTCGATCGACGTCGTCGCCTCGGCCCAGCCGGCGAGGACCGTCCAGCACTCGAGATGGGTGTCGCCGCCGCCATAGAGCGGGAAGAAGTGGTCCCACGTGTAGGCGATGTCGTAGCCGAGCGCCTCGGCCCGCAGGACGGCATCGCGCGTCCTCGGATAGTCGCCGTGCTGGGGATGGAGCTGGGCCGCGATTCGGATCGGTCGGCGGGTTGGCTGATGGGTCATGCCCGAAGGCTGAACTCTCACCCGAGGTCAAAGTCAAGCATCCCTGCGCTACGATCACGCCGATGTTCCGAATCGCGACCTTCGCCCACCTGAGCGGGCTCTCCGCCAAGGTCCTGCGCGACTACGACGCCGCGGGCGTCTTCCGGCCGGCGTGGGTCGATGCGGACACCGGCTACCGGATGTACAGCCCGGCCCAGCTGCCCGAGCTCCGCCGCATCCTGGCGCTGCGCGACCTCGGTGTGGGCCTCGAGGAGATCCGGGCGCTCGTCGACGAGCGGGCCGACCTGTGCGACGTCCTCGACCGGCGGCGGGCCGCGCTCGAAGCGGCGCGCGTCGAGGTCGAGCGGCGGATCGCGGGGGTCGGGATCACCCTGGCGTCCATCAAGGCCGGCGACCGGTCGTCGGGCAACGGCAGCCCGGGCGAGATCGACATCGTGGTCCGGGAGGTCCCGGGCGAGCTCGTCGCGACGCTCGACGTCGCGACGACCGGCGGCGACGTCGGCCGGGCCTTCTATGAGCTGGAGCGCCGGATCCGCGACGCCGGGGCGAGGGCGCCGCGGCCGCCGGGTGAGCTCGTGGGCAGTCCCGAGGGACCGGCGGTCGAGGTCTTCGTGCCCGTCCGCCGCGCGGCTGCCGGCCTTGACACCCGGCGATTGCCACCGATCCGCGCCGCCACGGCGCTGCACCACGGCACGTACCGGACGATCGGCCGGACCCGCCGGGCGCTCGACCGCTGGATTGCCGGTGCCGGCCTCCAGGCCGGGGCGCCGAGCCGGATCGTCTACCTGCAGTTCGGGGCGGAGACCGAGCTGCGAGTGCCGCCGGCATTCGTCGTCGACGCCGACGACGCGCTGGTCACGGAGCTCCAGGTCCCGGTCTGACCGGCCGCGTGGGAGAGTGGGGTGGCCTATGGGGGTCGAACCCATAACCTGCGGAACCACAATCCGCTGCTCTGCCGGTTGAGCTAAGGCCACCACGGCGGGTCGCGACCGTCGCGGTCGCGGCGGGTGAGTGTACCCGGAGCGGCGGCCGGCGTGGCTCGCGGCCCCGGGCCCCGGCTGGTCGGTGCGGTGTGGTCCGGTGCGGTCCGGGGAGCGTCGTGGTACTCACGGACCGTGCGGTCGGGACCATGGAGCCGACGCCCCGCCGGTGAGGTGCTCCTAGCGTTCGGCTCGAACGAGCGCTGGAGGCTCCTGCCGCCGCATGTCACCCCGAACGATCACCGCCCACGGACTGCGCCGTCGCAGCTTCCTCGCCCCGCTCGGGGTCCTGCTGGCGTTCGTGTTCACCGCAGCGAACCCCGGCCTGATCTTCGCCTGGAACAGCCTGTCGTTCTCCTCGACCGAGGAGGACCACATGATCACCCTGACCAACCAGGCTCGAGCGGCCAACGGACTGCGCTCCCTCGTCGAGGACGCCAC
The DNA here is from genome assembly GCA_046734475.1 of Chloroflexota bacterium. Classification (GTDB taxonomy): domain Bacteria; phylum Chloroflexota; class Limnocylindria; order Limnocylindrales; family CSP1-4; genus UBA5189. Next base: position 3,664 of record JBKPRF010000245.1, on the reverse strand, counting down.
GCTCCGGCAGGTCGCCGAGCAGCGGGCCAAGTACATCTACGACAACAAGTACCCGTACCACACCCAGAAGGACGGCAAGACCGCCTTCACGATCCTGCAGTCACTCGGCTACTGCTACACGGTCGCGGGCGAGAACCTCGGCTACAACAACTACGGCGATGACCAGACGACCCAGTGGCAGTTCAACTGGTTCATGAACTCGTCGAGCCACCGGGCCAACATCCTCGGCTCGGGCTACTACCAGATCGGCGTGGGCGCCTACAAGGGCAGCGACTCGAGCTCGGTCTACTACCACGTCTTCGTGATGATCTTCGCCCACAAGTGCAGCTCGAGCCCGACCCCGACCCCGACGCCGAAGGCCACCCCGAAGCCCACACCCAAGCCCACGCCCAAGCCGACGGCCACGCCGAAGGCCACGCCGAAGCCGACGCCCAAGCCGACTCCGCGACCGACCGCCGCTGCCACACCGGCGGCTACGCCGACCGTGACGCCCACGCCGGACCCGACGCTCGAACCGGGCGTCCCGGCGAGCGGGACGGAGAAGTGGTTCCGCGACGAGGACGGCTCGCAGCCGTGGGACACGCGGCCCACGGCGGAGGCGAGCCCCGAGCCGACGCCCGGCCCGACGCCAGAGGCGACCACCGACACGGGTGACGCCGGGACGGTCGACTCCGGCCTGGCGGTCGTCGACCCACTGCCCGACCAGAGCCTCCTCGACGCGATCGTCGGCGGCGTCGTCTCGAGCTACTTCGGCCAGTGATGAACAGCCTGCCCTGGCGCCGTCGAGCGCCGCTGACCTTCGCCGCCGCCCTCGACCGCCCGCCGGCCCCCGCGGGAACGCAGACGGACGGCCAGGTGCGGACCTCGCCCACGTTTGCCGGAGACCCGATGCAGCCGATCATCGAAGCCCACGATCTGACGAAGGTCTACGACCTCGGCAAGGCCAAGGCCGAGGCGCTCCGGGGCGTGTCGCTGTCGGTCGGCGCCGGCGAGTTCGTCGCGCTCATGGGTCCCTCCGGCTCCGGCAAGAGCACCCTCCTCCAGCTGCTCGGCGGCCTGGACAAGCCGACGACCGGCAGCGTGGTGTTCGAGGGTCGTGACCTCGGCCGGCTGTCCGACGGCCAGGCCGCCCGGCTTCGCCGCGAGCGGACCGGCTTCGTGTTCCAGGCGTTCAACCTCATCCCGCTGCTGAACGTCCGCGAGAACATCGGCCTGCCCTTCACCATCGCCGGCCAGAACCCCAATCGGCGCGACCTCCGCGAGCGGGTCAACCAGGCGATGGAGCTCGTCGAGCTCAGCGGCAAGGAGCGCCACCGGCCCGACCAGCTGTCGCAGGGCGAGCAGCAGCGCGTCGCGATCGCGCGGGCGCTCGTGACGAAGCCCTCGGTCCTGCTCGCGGACGAACCGACCGGCAACCTCGACTACACGACCGGGGGCGAGATCCTCCACGCCCTCTGGAACTCGTGCGATCGAGACGGTCAGACGACCGTTCTCGTCACCCACGACGCGCGGGCCGCGGCGTACGCCGACCGCGTCCTCGTGATCGGCGAGGGCCGGATCACCGACGAGATCGTCCTCGGCCGCCGCCTCGATCACTCGGCCGCGCCGCTGATCTCGCGCCTCGCCCAGATCGGCCTCTAGCCCGATGGGCATCGACCGCCTGGCGTGGCGGGCCGTCCTCGCCCGGCCGCTGCGCTCGATCCTCACGATCGCCGGCATCGCCCTCGGCATCGGGGTCCTCTCGGCCTCGCTGACGCTGAGCGCCGCGCTCGACGCATCCGTGGCCCGAACCGTCCACGACATCGTGGGTCGGGCCGACCTGCGGATCTCGGCCTTCCTCGACGCCGGCCTGTCGGACGACGCCGTCCAGACGATCGCCGCGACCGACGGCGTCGCGACGGTCGCGCCGATCCTCGAGAAGAAGACGTTCCTCGCCGGCCGCCCGGCGGGCGGCGCCGCCGACGCCGTGACGGTGCTCGGCATCGAGCCCGCCTCGTACGCCAGCATCCACGACCTCGAGCTCTCCGCCGGCCAGCCACTGGCCGGGTCCGACGAGGCCGTCGCCCTGGTCAGCCAGCAGCTCGCGGCCCAGGACGGCTACACGGTCGGCAGTCCGCTCACGATCCTCGGCGCCGGGGGCGAGAAGGAGGTCCGGGTCGGCGGAATCATCGCCGGCAGCGGCCCGCTCGGCGTGCCCGGACGGACGCTGGTGATCCCGATCGGGCTGGCCCACACGGTCTTCGGCCTGAGCGGCGCGACCCGGGTCGACCTGCAGGTCACCCCGGGCACCTCCGTCGATGCCGTCTCGACGCTCCTCTCGACCCGTCTGACCGAGCCGTACGTCGTGGCCTCCCCGGCCGACATCGCCACCACCCTCAAGGCGTCGTCGGCCGACTTCCAGTCGACCGCGGCCCTCGTCGCCGCCGTCGTGCTGTTCGTCGGTTCGTTCCTCATCGTCAACACCCTATCGATGACCGTCGGCGAGCGGGCCCGCGAGGTCGGGCTGCTGCGCGCCGCCGGCGCGACCCGCAGCCAGGTCGCGCGCTTCGTGTTCACCGGCGCCCTCGTCCTCGGCATCCTTGGCTCGGGCATCGGGATCCTGTTCGGGACCGCGCTCGCGCTGCTGATGGCCGACGCGGTGAGCGCCGCGACGAACCTCGCCGCCAGCGTCCCGGGGATCGATCCGACCGGCTCCGCGGTGGCGGCCACGATCGGTGTCGCGATCACGATCCTGGCGGCCATCGAGCCCGCCGTCCGGGCCGCCCGGATCTCGCCCGTCGAGGCCCTCCGGGCACGGTTCGACCTGCCCCAGATCAGTGGCGAGCGCCTCGGCTGGATCGCCGCGATCTTCATCGTCGTCGCCGCGCTGGCCCTGGCCGCATGGCCGCCGGCGATCGCGTCGACCGGCGCCCAGCGGGCCATCACCGTGTACTTCGTGCTGCTCCTCGCGACGATGATCTCGCCGCTGCTCATGCGGCCCCTCGCTCGCGTGCTCGGCCTGCCGGTCGGGCTCGTCCTCCGGCTCGAGGAGCGCCTGGCGCGAGGCTCGCTGAATCGCGACCGCAGCCGCACCGCGCTGACCCTCGGCTCGCTCGTCGTCGGCCTGGCGATGGTCGTCGCCCTCGGCTGGTCGGCCCAGGCCGCCCGAGCCTCGGCGTTCGCCTGGCTCCAGGACGTCATCCCCGGCGACGAGGTCGTGAGCTCGATCCGACCGGTCGGTGCGGACGAGGAGGTCCAGCAGCAGCTGGCCGAGGTCCCGGGCGTTGCGACGGTCACGCCGATCGCCTCGTTCGACATGGCCTATCGCGGTTACCGGCTGGACGCGGCGGCGGTCGTCGGCGCCGACATGCTGGCCGACGGCCGGCTGACCGTTCGCGAGGGGGATCGCGCGGCGGCGCTCAAGGCCCTCGATGCCGGCGGCTCGGTCATCGTGCCGGTGGCCGTCTCGGACCGGCTCGGCCTGCACGCCGGCGACGCGATGACGGTCGCCCTCGGTGCCGGCAAGCAGGTCGATCTCAGGGTCGCCGCGGTCGTCGAGCGCTCGATCCCGGGGCCGAGCGGCGAGGCGGTCCTCGTCGGCTGGACCGACGCGACGACCTCGTTCGGGGTCCTCGGCGCGGACGCCTTCGCAGTCCGCTTCCAGCCCGGCGCCGCGGCGGTGGCC
>JBKPRF010000244.1:0-4210 GCA_046734475.1 Chloroflexota bacterium | reverse complement strand
GCCTCCGCGTCAGCGTCCACCTGTGGTGGGGCAATCAGCCCGACCCGGGCCCGGCCCGCGTCGACCAGCTGGGCGCCTACCGGGATGTCGGCGCCTCGCGGGTGATGACGCTGGTGCGGGCCTCGGTCCGGTCGGATGAGGCCCTCGAGCGGCTGATCGAGGACGCCCGGGCGGCGGGAGTCGAGCTGGCGTAGTGCCGACGACCGGTCGCCTGTCGGGCCTGGCGATGAGCGTCGTCGTCGTCCTCGCCGCGTGCGTGCCGGCCCAGGTCACGCCCGCGCCGACCGGCAGCAGCGGCCCGACGGCCTCGATCGGCGGCCAGAGCTCGCCGGCGTCGAGCTCGCTCGGCCGCGATCCGGACACCCTCGTCGTCGCGGTCGATGCGTTCAACGCCGACTTCGATCCGGCCAGCGCGTACCTCCTGAGCGAGGCCCTGATCTGGCGCGGCATCTACGAGTCGCTGGTGCGCCTCAAGGGTGAGAGTGCGAGCGAGGTCGAGCCGCTGCTCGCTGACACCTGGAGCCACAATGCGAACGCGTCGAGCTGGACGTTCCACCTCCATCCCGGCGTCACGTTCAGCGACGGCAGCCCCCTCGACGCCGCGGCGGTCAAGGCCAACTACGTCCGGACGATCGGGCTCAAGCTCGGCACCGACCAGATGATCGGCGCGTTCCTCAGGGACGCCTCGAAGGACGTCGTCGTCGTCGACCCCCTGACGATCCGGTTCAACCTGTCGGCGCCGACGCCCCACTTCGACATCGTCCTCGCGGCCCAGTACGGCACCGGCCTCGTGAGCCCCAAGGTCTTCGCGGAGCAGTCGACCGGCGCCGCGGACCAGGGCCATGAGTGGCTGCGCCAGCATGCCGTGGGCACCGGTCCCTACATGCTCGACAGCCTCAAGCCGAACGACGAGGTCGACCTCGTCCAGAACCCGACCTATTGGCGCGGCTGGTCGGGCAGCCACTTCAAGCGGATCGTCATCAGGGCCGTGCCGTCGCCCGCGACCCGCCGCCAGCTGCTCGAGTCGGGCGAGGCCGACATCGCGTACGCCGGCTCACCCGACGATACCGCCGCGCTCCGCAGCGACCCGCGCTTCCGAGTCGGCGACTTCAAGAACCTCGCGATGACCTACATCATCCTCGGCGAGTACGGCCCGCTCTCGACGCCCGAGGCCCGCCAGGCACTGAACTACCTCTTCCCGTATGACGACTTCCTGACGAACACCATGCAGGGCACGCTGGCGCGCGCCAACGGCGTCTTCCCCGACCTGCTGACGACGCACGACCCGGACGTCTTCCACTACACGACCGACGTCGAGAAGGCGAAGTCGCTGCTCGCCACCGCGGGCGTGGTGCCAGGCACGACGCTGACGTACGAGTACTACACGGGCTTCGGCGCTGAGGCCGGTGAGGTCCTCCAGGCGCAGCTCGAGCAGGTCGACCTGCACCTCAGCCTCAAGGAGGTCGACTTCGCCCAGATGAACAGCGACCTCACGACGGACCGGCCGGTCGAGCAGCGGGCGAACCTCTACTACTGGGGCTGGTGGCCCGACTACAACGCCCCGTCCGACTTCGCCTGGATCCTGTTCAGCTCGGCCGCCGCGCCGGACAAGTGCCCCTGCCTCAACGGCGGCTACTACCGCAACGCCACGGTCGACAAGATCATCAACGACGGCTTCACCGAGACCAACGACGCCAAGCTCGCCGCGTCGTTCAAGCAGGCCCAGGACATCCTCGTCCGGACCGACCCGGCCTGGATTCCAGTCGGCCAGCAGCTCGACGAGACCTCCTTCCGGGCCGACATCGCGGGCCAGGTCTTCAACCCGCTGTACCTGCTCAGCTGGGACTTCTACGCGCTGTCGCGCCGCTGAGGCACCGCCGAGGCATCGCCGAGGCGAGCGTCCCGCCTCAGAAATCCACGGTGTTCAGGATGCTGCCACCGAGCTGGAACATGTCCTGGACCTCCTGGACCGAGTGGGTCTGGGTCCAGTCGAGGCTGAGCAGCACGGTCACCGGGTCGCCGCGGACCGTGACCGAGATGACCTTGAAAAGCTCGCCGGGAGCCGCCTGCCAGACCTCGCCCCCGGCGACGAAGACCCCGACCCCGGCACCGACGAGCCCGCCGCAGGCGGCCTGCGCCCCCTCGGAGACGGTGACCTTCGCCTGGCGGCCGGCAGCTCCACCGAGCTGGGTCGGCTCAACATCGGACACCTCGAGATGGGCGAGGGCCTGGAGCTCAGCGATGACGTCCGCCGGTGGTGCCGAGGCGACGTCGCCACCCTGGATGCAGGGGTCGGCGATCACCTCCTGCACCCGCCCGAAGTAGAGCGTGCCGCGGGGCGCCTGCTCGCGGACGAGGCCGAACAGACCCGGGGTGTCGCGGAAGGCGGCCCAGCCGGGGTCCGGGACGTCGAACGTGAACGGCGGCTGGAACACGCGGGGCGCATACGACCCGATGGCGAGCGGGCCCATCGCGATCGGTTGGGCGGTGGGCGGGACGCTGACCGAGGGACTCGCGCCGGCGTTCCCGGCGATCTTCGGAAGGAGGACTGACGCCCCGATGGCGACGATCGCGACGAGGGCGACCACGGCCGCCGCACCGAGGACGGCCGGTCGGGTCACCCGGCTCGGTGCCCTGGCGTTCAGGTCGCGGCTGACGGCATAGACGAGGATCGGGTCCTGGATGCCCTTCAGGCGCCTCCGGCCCTTCGGGATGAACCCGACCTGGATGCTCGCCTGGGTGATGCCCTTGACGGTCGAGCTGACGAGGACCTCGCCGGCCTTCGCCCCGGCGCAGAGCCGCGCGGCGATGTTGACCGCCCGCCCGATGTAGCCCTCGTTCGTGGAGACCGCCTCGCCGGCATGGATCCCGACGCCGAGGCCGAGCGGCCGGTCGGGCTCGCGAGCGCTCAGCTCGGCCGCGCCGTCGACGATGTCGAGGCCGCACAGCACGGCGCCGGACGCCGACTCGAACACGGCGTGGATCGCGTCGCCCTCGGTCCCGATCTCGGAGCCCTGATGCAGCTCGATCGCCTTGCGCGCGATCTCGAGGAACCGCCCGACCATCTCGGCCGCAGCGGCGTTCCCGTGGCGCTCGGCGAACGCCGTGAAGCCGCGCATGTCGGCGAACAGGAAACCGCGATACGCCGAGCCGCCCACGCCGGACAGGATAGGTGCCCCGTCGCGCCCGCTAGCCGCTGCGGCTGAACGCCACCCAGTCGCCGCCGGTGATGCGCTCGCCGAGCTCGGCGGGGTCGCCGCGGTACTCGTAGGCGAAGGCCCGCGCGACGGGGCCGTCGATGACGGCGACCTCGGCTCGCACGTACTGCGAGCCCTCGAGGTCGTCGGGGTCGAACCGTTCGAGCTCGTCGATCCGGGCGAGGGCCGCCGCGCCGGCGAGGCGGTACACCTCGACGTCGACCCAGCCGGCCGGCGCGAACAGGCAGGCCGGGTAGGCATACGGCCGGTACGGCGCCCGCGGCACCTCGTGGAGCACGCCGCGAATCCGGCCGGTCCCGAGGAACTCGGCCCCGGCCAGGAAGCCGTGGTTGCGCTCGCCGCGCCGCAGCGTCCCGTACACCGCCAGGACCGGCCGGTCCTCGGCCACGCGCTAGGCGGCGGCGACCGGCTCGAGCCGCCGCCCGAGGTGCAGCCCGGTCAGGGAGCCTTCGGCCGCCACGAGCGCGGCCGGTGGGCCCTCGAAGACCACCCGTCCGCCGTCGTGGCCCGCGCCCGGCCCGAGATCGATGACCCAATCGGCCCGGCCGATGACATCCAGGTTGTGCTCGATGACGATCACCGTCCGGCCGGCCTCGACGAGCCGGTCGAGCAGGCCGACGAGGTTGTCGACGTCCTGCATGTGGAGGCCGGTCGTCGGTTCGTCGAGAACGTAGACCTCCGTGTCGGTGGACATCTCGATCGCCAGCTTCAGCCGCTGGCGTTCACCGCCCGAGAGCGTGTCCAGCTCCTGGCCGAGCGCGATGTAGCCGAGCCCGACGTCGGCGAGCCGGTCGAGCATCGCCTTGACCGGCTTCTCGCTGAAGAACTCGCGCGCCTCATCGACCGACATCGCCATCGCCTCGACGATGTTCCGGCCCCGGAGCCGGTACTCGAGCACCTCGTCGGTGAAGCGACGGCCCTCGCAGACCTCGCACACGCTGACGACCTCGGCCATGAAGCCGAGGCTCGTGTAGATCTTGCCGAGGCCGTTG
>JBKPRF010000243.1:0-7125 GCA_046734475.1 Chloroflexota bacterium | reverse complement strand
GCAGGGCCGCCGCCGGCCCGATCGCCTTCGAGACGGCCACCGCCCTGTTCAGCTCCACGATCGGGCTGCGCTCCAATCGCAACAGCTCGTCGTACAGCCCGACGATCTCGGCCCAGTCGATCTCGGCCGTCCGCGCGGCTGCGGCGTGGACGGCGGCGATCGCCGCCTGGAGCTGGTACGAGCCGGGTCGGCGGAGCCGCAGGGCCCGCTCGACGAGCGCCTCGCCTTCCGCCATCTCCACCGAATCCCAGAGCGTGCGGTCCTGGTCCTCGAGCAGGACGAGCTCGCCGGCCGGGCCGAGGCGGGCCGTCCGGCGCGAATCCTGGAGGAGCAGGAGGCCGAGGAGGCCGATCGCCTCGGGCTCGTCGGGCATGAGGTCCACGAGGACCCGGGCGAGGCGGATCGCATCGGCGCACAGCTCCCGGCGAATGAGCGAATCGCCGCTGCTGGCCGAGTAGCCCTCGTTGAACACGAGGTAGATGACGCGGAGCACCGCGTCCAGGCGCTCCGGGAGCAGGTGATCCGGCGGGACCCGATACGGGATGCCGGCGTCGCGGATCTTCTTCTTCGCCCGGACGAGTCGCTGGGCGAGGGTCGGCTCGGGGACCAGGAAGGCCCTCGCGATCTCGGGCGTCGTGAGCCCGCCCAGCGTCCGCAGGGTGAGCGCGATTCGCGCCTCCGGCGCGAGCGCCGGATGGCAGCACGTGAAGATCAGGCGCAGGCGATCGTCGGCCAGCATCGGCGCCTCGACGTCCTCCTCCCCGGGCTCCGCTGCCGCTCCCGCGACGATGAGCGCGTCACGCGCCAGCTCGGCCTGCTTCTCGGCATAGCGCTGGGCCCGACGCAGCCGGTCGATCGCCTTGCGCCGCGCGGTCGTCACGATCCAGGCACCCGGCGTGGACGGCACCCCGTCGACCGGCCAGCGCTCGGCCGCCGTCACGTAGGCCTCCTGCATCGCCTCCTCGGCGACGTCGAAGTCGCGGAACTGGCCGATCAGCGTGGCGAGCGCGCGGCCGTACTCCTCGCGGAAGACCCGTTCGATCGCGGCTGCAGGATCGGCTCCCGCGCCGCGACCAATCGCCGTCAGCCCGTGAACTCCATGATCGGGCGGACCTCGATCGAGCCGCGAGCTGCCGCCGGGATCTTCGCCGCCAGCTCGAGCGCCTCGTCCAGATCCTTGACGTTGAGGAGGTAGAAGCCGCCGAGCACCTCCTTCGTCTCGGCGAAGGGCCCGTCGGTGATCAGCGTCTTGCCATCGCGGACGCGCACCGTCGTGGCCGTCCGCGTCGGTTCGAGTGCCTCGCCGCCCTCCATGACGCCCCGGTCACGAACCTCCTTCGTGAAGACCGCATAGGCCGCGTTCTCGGCCTCCATCGCCTCCGGGGGAATCGTGGCCGGGTCGAAATCCGGGCCGTAGATCAGCAGCAGGTAGCGCATGCCAGCCTCCGAACGTTCTCGCGGCCTCATCGCCGCCTTCGACCTACCGACGAATGGCAGGATCGCAGATCGACAGGCGGGCGAGGGACGGACCTCGCGGTACGATTTCAGGACACACGAACGGAGCTCCCCCGATGACCGTCACCGCCACACAGCCGCACCCGATCTACCTCGCCGGTCGCTGGGTCGATTCGCCCGATCCGCTCGAGGTCTCGAACCCGGCCGACCCGGCGAACCCCGCGGGCTCGACGTACCACGCGACTCCCGAGCAGTACGACGAGGCGGTCACCGCCGCGGTCGCCGCGTTCGAGCAGACGAAGATCCTCCCGGCCTACGAGCGCGGCCGCGCCCTCCGCGAGATCAGTGCCGGGATCAAGGCTCGCCGAGAGGAGCTCGGCCGGATCATGAGCCTCGAGGCCGGCAAGCCGATCCGCGACGCGCTCGTCGAGGTCGACCGCGCCACGCTCACCTTCCGCCTGGGCGCGGAAGAGGCGGAGCGGATGTACGGCGAGGTCATCCCGCTCGACCTGATGGCCTCCTCCAAGGGCCGCGTCGGGATCACCCGGCGCTTCCCGATCGGGCCGGTCGCGGGCATCTCGCCGTTCAACTTCCCGCTGAACCTCGCGGCCCACAAGCTCGCGCCGGCGATCGCCGCCGGCTGCTCGATCGTCCTCAAGCCGCCGTCGAAGGACCCGCTGACGATGTTGACCGTCGCCGAGATCGTCGACTCGGTCGGTCTACCCGCGGGCGCCGTCTCGATCCTCCCGATGTCGCGCGAGCTCGGCGACCGGATGGTCGCCGACGACCGCTTCAAGCTCCTCTCGTTCACGGGCAGCCCGTCGGTCGGCTGGCGGATGAAGGAGCGGGCGGGCAAGAAGAAGGTCGTCCTCGAGCTCGGCGGCAACGCCGGGGTCATCGTCGACAAGGGCGCGGACCTCGACTGGGCGGTGAAGCGCGTGCTCGTCGGCGCCTTCAGCTACGCCGGCCAGGTGTGCATCAGCGTCCAGCGGATGTTCATCCACGACGACGTCCGCGAGGCGTTCCTCGAGAAGTTCCTGGCGGGCGTCCAGGCGCTGAAGCTCGGCAACCCGATCGAGCCGGTGACCGACGTCGGGCCGATGGTCGACGACGCCGCCGCCGAGCGGACCCAGCGCTGGGTCGACGAGGCCGTGTCGCTCGGCGGCAAGGTCCTCGCGGGTGGCCACGCCGACGGGGCGTTCTTCGAGCCGACGGTCCTGGCCGACGTCCCGCCAACCGCGCAGGTGTGCTCGAACGAGGCCTTCGCCCCGCTCGTGGTCGTCTTCGGCTTCACCGACTTCGATGACGCCATCCGCCAGGTGAACGACTCGTTCTTCGGGCTTCAGACGGGCGTCTTCACGAACGACCTCGGCCATGCCTGGCAGGCGTTCTCCGAGCTGGAGGTCGGCGGCGTCATCGTCAACGACATTCCAACGTACCGGATCGACCACATGCCCTACGGCGGCGTGAAGGACTCGGGGATGGGTCGCGAGGGCCTGCGCTGGTCGATCGAGGACATGACCGAGCTCCGGATCATGGTCCTGGCCCAGCCGCAGTAACGGGTGGCGATCGCCCGTCGGCCGCGGACGGCCGCGGATCTCCTGGTCGAGTGCCTCGAGGCCGAAGGCGTCGAGTACGTCTTCTCGGTGCCCGGCGAGGAGACGATGGACGTCCTCGAGTCGCTGTCGCGGTCGCCGTCCATTCGTCACGTCACGACCCGCCACGAGCAGGGCGCGGCGTTCATGGCCGACGTCTACGGCCGGCTGACGGGCCGCGCGGCGGTGGCGATGGGGACGCTCGGTCCCGGCGCCACGAACCTCGTCACCGGAATCGCCGACGCCTTCCTCGATCGGGCGCCGCTCGTCGCGATCACCGGCCAGGCCGCCTCCGACAAGCTCCACAAGGAGGCCCACCAGGTCGTCGACATCGTCGAGATGTTCCAGCCCGTCACGAAGTGGAACACCCGCGCCGACCAGATCACGGCAATCCCCGAGATCGTTCGGAAGGCGTTCCGCGTGGCGACGCTGGAGAAGCCCGGGCCGACCCACATCGAGCTGCCCGAGAACATCGCCGCGAGCGTCGTCTCGCCCGACCAGGACCTCGGGCCGATCGAGCCGAACCGGCCGGCCTTTCCAGAGCCCACCGACGAGACGATCGCCGAGGCCGCCCGCCTCATCGCGGGCTCGGAACGGCCGCTCATCCTGGCAGGCAACGGCGTCCTCCGGCGTCGCGCGGCGCCGGCCCTCCGCGCGCTGGCGAAGGGCCTCCACATGCCGGTGGCGGCCACGTTCATGGGCAAGGGCGCGATCGACGATCGGTCTCACCTGTCGCTGATGGCCGTCGGGCTCCAGGCGCGCGATCACGTCCTCACGGGCTTCAACCGCGCCGACCTCATCGTGGCGGTCGGCTACGACCTGGTCGAGTACGCGCCCGCGCGCTGGAACCCCGATGGCCGGAAGCGGATCGTGCACATCGACACCCAGCCGGCAGAGGTCGACGCAGACTACGCGCCCGAGCTGGAGCTGATCGGCGACATCGGCGGCACGCTCGAGCGACTCACGGCCGCACTGCTTCCGCTCGGAATCGGCGGCCGCGACGCGACCGCCCGGCACGAGGCCAAGGAGATCCTCGTGAACGCCGACCTCCGGACCGAGCTCCTGAACGACCTCGCGGTCTGCGAGACCGACCAGGGCTTCCCGATCAAGCCTCAGCGGGCGATCCACGAGCTTCGCCGCGCCCTCGGTCCCGAGGACATCGTCGTCAGCGACGTCGGGGCCCACAAGATCTGGGTCGCCCGGCTGTACCAGGCCTACGAGCCGAACACCGTGATCATCTCGAATGGCTTCGCGTCGATGGGCATCGCCGTGCCCGGCGCGATCGGGGCGAAGCTCGTCCATCCCGATCGGCACGTCGTGGCCCTGTGCGGCGACGGCGGCTTCCTCATGAACTCGCAGGAGCTCGAGACGGCGAAGCGGATCGGGACGAACATCGTCGTCGTGATCTGGGTCGATGGGGGCTACGGCCTCATCGACTGGAAGCAGCGGAACGAGTTCGGACGGCCGTTCGGGGTGGAGTTCGGGAATCCCGACTTCGAGCGCTACGCGGAATCGTTCGGGATCGCCGGCCTCCGCCCGAGCTCAGCCGACGACCTCTATCCGACGCTCATGCGCGCCCTCGAGATCGAGGGGCCGGCGGTCGTCGAAGTGCCGATCGACTACCGCGAGAATCTTCGGCTCACGGAGCACCTCGGGGCGCTCGCCGGCATCGCCTGAGCGGCGGCGCCCGAGCGCTAGGGCTGCGGCGCCCCCGATTGCGGCGCCTGGGCCCGGGGCGTCTTCGAGCCCTTCCGGAGCGCGATCGAGCGGCTCCGGAACGGCGCCAGCACGCCACCCGGGCCGGCGGCGGCGGAGAGGGTCCGGGGCGCCGACGCGGCGAGCGTCGCCAGGTCCGAGGGCGGCGGCGGCGCGTCCTCCTCGCGGGCCTCGAGCGCGTCGAGGTCGACCCACGCGATGTCGCGCTCGGAGCCCGGGCGGCCGAGCAGGTAGCCCTGGCCCGACGTGATCCCGAGCCGCCGGATCGTCCGGAGCTGGGTCGGCGTCTCGACGCCCTCGGCGATCGTTTGGGCGCCCCACCGGTCCGACATCTGGACGAGCGAGGTGAGGACCGACATCGTCTGATCCTGGCGCGAACCCTGGATCAGCGACAGGTCGATCTTCACGACGTCGAACTTGAACTGGCTGAGCAGCCGCAGGCCGGCATTGCCTGCGCCGACGTCGTCCGCCGCGACCCGCACGCCGGCCTTCTGGACTGCCTGCATCGCGACGCGGAGGCGATCCGGGTTCTGGACTGCCTCGCGCTCGGTCAGCTCCAGGACGACCCGACCCGGCCGGACGTTGTGGCGCTTGAGGATCGCGAGGAACGCCGTCGCACTGAACTCCGGCGACTCGAGGGTGCGCGGCGAGACGTTCAGGTTGAGGTCGAGGTTCTCGCTGACGGCGACGGCGCCCCGCAGCACCGCGTCCAGGGCCGCCCGGTCGAGATCGGTGACCCGGCCGGCCACCTCGGCGGCATCGAACAGCGCGCCGGTATGGGCGAAGGTCGATTCGCGCGGCACCCGGACGAGGCCCTCATAGCCGACCACGTTGCCGCTCCGCAAGTCGATGATCGGCTGATAGACCGGCGTGAGCCAGCCGGCCTCGATGACCGCCGAGATGGCGCTCGAGAGCTCGGCCCGCATGCCCTCGTCGACGTGGCCGTGGTCCTTGTCCGGGTCATAGGCCGTGACGACCGTCCGCCCGGCCCGCTTGCCCCGATACAGCGCGGCGTCGGCCTGGGCCGTGAGCTCGAGCCGCGTGGTGCCGAACTCGGGACACGAGGTGACGCCGGCGGAGAAGGAGATCGGGGACCGGTACGTGCCGGACCCGCGGTCCTCGAGGCCGCGGGTCAGGAGGCGGCGGGCGAGGCCGATGGCGCCGCCGGCGTCGGTGTGCGGCAGCAGCAGCGCGAACTCGTCGCCGCCCACCCGGAAGCCGGCGTCGGTGTGGCGGATCGTGACCCGGATGAGCTCGCCCACCTGGGCCAGGAGCTGGTCGCCGACCGCGTGGCCGCGGGTGTCGTTGATCCGCTTGAACTCGTCGATGTCGAGGAGCACCAGCGAGAAGACGGTGCCGTAGCGGCGCGAGCCCTCGACCATTCGAGCCACGGCCTCCTGGAACGCGCGGTGGTTCCCAAGCCCCGTGAGGCTGTCGCGGAGGGCCGCCTCGCGAGCGCTCTCGTACAGCTCGCGCAGCCGCGACCGGGAGGCCTCGAGCTGGGCTGCGGGCCGGAGGATCTGGCGGGTCATCCAGATCGTGAAGCCGATGAGCGTGGCGACGAGCGCGGCGAGGGTCCCGATCGCGGCGATCGGCAGGGCCGCCAGCGGGATCGGGGCGCTCACGACGGCCGACCAGCCGTCGAGATCGTCGACCGAGATCGAGCTGTGACCGTCCGAGTCATGGGCGGCCTCCGTCGCGATGTCGAGCACCTGGCCCGGCAGCGCGCTCGGGTCGAACGCCGAGTGGTACGTCGCGACGGTGTTGCCGAGGTCGTCGACGAGCCCGATCGTCTGGCCCGGGATCCGGACCGTCGGCGCCGACCAGTTCAGGAGCGCCGGCAACGAGATGATGGTCACGAGCTCGAGCCGATTCGTGCCGCCCGCGTCCGGCAGCGTCACGAGCACGAGCGAGCTCGTCTCGGCGCCACGCTCCGTCGCGACGGTCAGCCCCTCGACCGGGTCGCCCGCCGGCAGGACCGCCGGATCGAGCGGCGCGCCATAGGCGGCCTTCGTGCCGCCGGCGTCGCGGAGCGTGACCCCCGTGACGGCGCCGGAGTCGCGGCGCATGAGGCTCCCGAGCCGGGACGATGCCGTCGCTCGCGTGGCGCCGCTCGCCCCGGAGCCGGTCGCGGCCAGGACCCGCGGGTCGGCGAGCACCGACGCCGCGCTGGAGCGGATGCCCGCGATCTCGCGGGCGAAGCTCGTCGTGACCTGGCTGGCCTCGGACTCGAGCCGCTGATGGTGCGCGACCCGGGCTTCCTCGGCGGCCGCCCGGACGAGCGGCGAGACGGCCGCAATCGGCAGGATCGCGACGGTGATGAGGGTCAGCGCAAGGCGCAGCTTGACCAGCCGGAGGC
>JBKPRF010000242.1:0-14169 GCA_046734475.1 Chloroflexota bacterium | reverse complement strand
CCCCCCCCCCCCCCCCCCCCCCCCCCCCCCCCCCCCCCCCCCCCCCCCCCCCCCCCCCCCCCCCCCCTTTTCAAGCCGAAGACGGCATACGAGATCATACTTGAAGTCTCGTGGGCTCGGAGATGTGTATAAGAGACAGCTCCTCGACGATGCCTACCGCGAGCGGCGTGTCGACCGGCTCATGACGATCGGCGAAGCCCTCCAGCTCGCGTGGCGCGTCCACCGAACCGGCCTCGCCGGATCGAAGCCGCAGCCCGATCGCCTGACCGGCGATCTCACCGCGTTCCGGAAGGACCTTCGGTGGACCGACACGTGGGCGACGTACGACCCCGCGCCGGCCGGTCCGCTCGAACCGCGGGACGGCGTGACGTTCGAGGCCGAGAGCCGGCCGGTCACCAACCGGATGAGCATCATCGAAGACCACGGCGCGTACTGGGACAACGACGAGGGGTTCATCATCCCGCTGGTCCGCTATCTCGATGAGGCCCGCGGCGACCCGGACAACTCGCGCTTCTACGGCGATTCGGTCGGCCGCTTCATCCGCATCGAGCGCCGCAGGCAGCGGGTGGCGGTCTTGGCGGTGTGGCGCTGGCTGGCCCTGCTCGGGGCCTTGATCCCGATCGTCGCCTCGACGATCGCGTCGGTCACGAGCGGCGGGGCCGTTGCCGGTCCGGCAGGCATCGGCGCGAGCTTCGCCCAGCAGTTCGGCGCGGCGCCGTTCCACCAGATCGTCACCGTTCCGCTGGATCTCGTGGCCAGTCTCACGACGTTCCCGGCCTGGTTCGTGCCCCTGGGCGAGTGGCTCCTCGGGGCCGGCCTGATCGCCGCGCTCTTCTTCGTCATCGCGATCGTCGGGATCCGGATGTGGTCTGCCTGGGACGAGCGCGAGCGGGACGTCGCTCGGCACGAGGTGCTGGGAGCGGTCGATCGACGGTCGGTCGCCGCGGCGTTCGCGCTCAGCGTCCTCGTGGTCGTCGTCGTCGCGGCGGCCGCCCTCCTTGCGGGGTTCGCGAGGGTCTGACGGCGGCCCCTGGGCTAGACGGCGACGGGCTCGCGATACTCCCCGAACACGCCGCGCAGCACGTCGCATTGCTCGCCGAGCGTCGCGTACGCGGCGGCGCAGCGGACGAAGTGCGGCATGAGATTCGTCTCGGAGCTGCCGGGCCGCGAGGCTGCGTCGCGGAGGCCGCGGAGGGCCGCTTCGACCTCGCCGGCATCTCGCTCCCGGCGCGTCTGCGCGAGCCGCGCGAGCTGCGCCTCGAGCGAGCCCCCGGGGACCTCGAGCACCGGGACTGTCGTCTCCTCGCGCTCGTCCATGTAGGCGTTCACGCCGACGATCCGGCGCTCGCCATCGTCGAGCTCTCGCTGGAAGCGGTAGGCCGAATCGGCGACTTCGCGCTGCGGGTAGCCCTCCTCGATCGCCTTGACCATGCCGCCGCGGCGGTCGATCTCGTCGATGTAGCGCCAGACCTGCCGCTCCACCTCGTTCGTGAGCGACTCGACGAACCACGAGCCGCCGAGCGGATCGACCGTACCGGTTACGCCGGTCTCCTCGGCGAGGATCTGCTGCTGGCGCAGGGCGAGGAGGGCTGCCTCGGCGGTCGGGACGGCCAGGGCCTCGTCGTAGGCATCGGTGTGCAGCGACTGCGTGCCGCCGAGTACTGCGGCGAGCGCCTGGACGGCGACCCGGGTCAGGTTGTTGAGCGGCTGCTGCGGGGTGAGCGAGACGCCCGCGGTCTGGGTGTGGAAGCGGAGCCACGTGGACCGCTCGTTCTCGGCGTGGTAGCGCTGGCTCACGAGCTTCCACCAGACCCGGCGCGCCGCGCGGTACTTCGCGATCTCCTCGAAGAAATCGCTGTGGGAGTTGAAGAAGAAGCTCAACCGGGGTGCGAAGTCGTCGATCCGAAGCCCGCGACGGAGCGCCTCCTCGGTGTAGGCCATGCCGTCGGCGATCGTGAAGGCGAGCTCCTGGACGGCGGTCGAGCCGGCCTCCCGGATGTGATAGCCCGAGATCGAGATCGTGTTCCACTTCGGCAGCTCGCGCGTCCCGAACTCGATCGTGTCGGTGACGAGCCGCATCGAGGGCTCGGGCGGGAACAGGAACTCCTTCTGGGCGATGAACTCCTTGAGGATGTCGTTCTGGGTCGTGCCCTCGAGAGCCGCCCGCGGGAAGCCGGCCTTCTCGGCCGCGACGATGTACATCGCCCAGATCGGGGCGGCGGGCGAGTTGATCGTCATCGACGTCGAGACCCGGTCGAGCGGCAGGTCGGCCAGGAGGATCTCCATGTCGGCCAGCGAGCTGACCGCGACGCCGCACGTCCCGAACTCGCCCTCCGCCTCCGGCTGGTCGGTGTCGTAGCCGTACAGCGTCGGCATGTCGTAGGCGATCGAGAGGCCGGTCTGGCCCGCGGCGAGGAGCGACTTGAAGCGGGCGTTCGTGTCTTCGGCGGCGCCGAAGCCGGCAAACATCCGCATGGTCCAGAGGCGACTGCGATAGCCGGTCGGGTGGATCCCGCGGGTGAAGGGCGCCTCGCCCGGCAGCCCGATGTCGCGGACGGGCTCGAAGTCGGCGGTGTAGGACCACGGCCCGTAGAGCGGCTCGAGCTCGATCTCGCCGAGGGTCGCGAAACGCCGCAGTCGCTCGGGGGCGCGGGCGAGGGCCGGATCGAGCCGATCGACCTTCCAGGCCTGCCGCCGTGACTCCCAGGCCGCCTTGTCGCCCCCGGGCTTGTCGCTCATGGCGCCGACACTACCGCAACCGCCGCGGCAACGGCCGTCCTGAGGCGCGCCTCGTGATCGGCCATCGAGGCAGTCGGGTCGACGTGCGTCGCGACGATCACGACCCGGATCCGGTCGCCGAGCTGCCACAGGACGATCGCCTGCTGCGAGAGATCGTTCAGGGCGTCGATGCGGAAGGCGTCGGTCACGCCGTCGAAGGTCGGGTGCGAGGTCTTGACGTTGTCGGTCTTCGTGCCGTTCAGGGCGCCGGCCGTGTAGAACTCCTCCGCCCACTCGAGCGGCAGGCGGCCGCTCGGCAGAGCGAGGACGGCGATGGAGGTCCCGGCGCCACCACCGAGGTCCCACGTCGAGCCCGCAAACCGCAGGTCGTGGACGTCATGGGACCTGAGGGTGCCGAGGGCCGAATCCGAGCAGCTGCGGCCCGAGTCAGTGGTGGTGGCCGGAGAGCCGTCGAGTGCCCTGGGGACGAGGCCCTCGAGGTCCGGGTAGGCGCCCGCGGCCCGGCCGTCGGCCAGGCACGGGCCGCTCGGCGAGAACGTGGCGCCGCCCGCACCACAGCCGACCAGCATGGTGACGAGGAGCGCGGCGGCGAACAGAGAGCCCCCGAGGGCGCTCGCTCGTCGGCGGAACGTGATCGTCAGACCTGCGCCGGGCGTGGACGCCGGACGATGGAGCGGCGGTCGAGGTCCTCCTGGACGACCCGCGCCGCGGCCAGGAGCTCGGGGTCACGGGCGATCGTCCGTGCCAGCCAGTCGATGTAGCTCGGCTCGAAGGACGCGATCTCGCCAAGGGTGTGGCCGTGGAACTTCCCGAACGCGATCTCCCGGCCGAGCGCTTCCCCGAGCTCGGGCGGCGGTGGCGGGCTGAAGTTGCGCTGCCGCGAGCGACGGAGCGGTCCCGTGGGATGCGAGGCTCGCAACGGCTCGCGGTCGAGCCGATCGACCCGCCGTGGCGGCTGGCCGGTGTGGCGATGGGTTGGACCCGTCGTCGTGTTCCGAGGCCGGAACGTGCCGGACGTGTCGACGCGGCCGGTCACGGGCCGCGTGGGGCGCTCCGGCGGCGGCCAGACCCGGCGGCCGTTGCCATCGCCCCCGCCGGCCCGCCCCGGGGCCGCCACGCGAAGCTGCTCGTATGCCTGGTTGATCTCGGCCATCCGCCGGGTTGCCTGTCGGGCGGCCTGGGTGTCGCCCGCCGCGAGGTCGGGATGGTGCTCGCGGGCGAGCCGCCGCCAGGCCGCCTTGATCGTCGCCTGGGAGGCGCCGCGGGCCACCCCGAGGACGTCGTGGGGATCGCGTTTCGGCACGCCGGAAGTGTACCGATCGGTCCCGTTTGACAGCCTCGGCGAGCGGGCGTCTCCTGTAGACGTGACCAGCCGCATCACGGGTCGCCGAGCTGGCGTCACCGCGGCCCTGACCCTTGCGCCCCTCGCCGCGTGGCGGTTCGCGCATGCCTATCGCGCCCGCGCCGGCTACCCCCGCCGGCACCGCCCGATCCACGATCCGTCGGCCCTGGGCCTGGCCTTCGAGCGGGTCGACGTGCCGACGGTCGACGACATCCGCCTGCCGGGCTGGTGGATCCCGGCGAACGACGGCGCGGTGGGCCCGGCCGTGCTGCTCGTCCACGGCTGGGAGTCGGCGCGCGACCGGACGCTCCCGAACGCGCTGGTGCTCCACTCGGTCGGCTTCCACGTCCTGACGATCGACGTCCGGGGCCACGGCGAGAACCAGGCCGAGCTCCTGCCGCTGACCGCCGGCGAGTTCGGCGCGGACGCGACCGCTGGGGCGCGGTGGCTCCTGGAGCGCGGCGATGTCAGCGGCGTCGGCGTCCTGGGCCACTCGATGGGCGCCATCGGGGCACTGCTCGCCGCCGCGGCCGAGCCGCGGGTTGGCGCTGTCGTCGCCGTCGCCGCGCCGGCCGATCCGTACCGGCTGACCCGCCAGACGTTCCACCTCGCGAGCCTGCCGCTGCCCGACGTCATCGCCTATCCGCTGGCGTGGCTGACGACGCACGTGTTCCTCGCGCCGCGCGGCCACACGGTGGCGTCGGTCTCCGCGAGCCGGGCGGTCGCGGCGTATGCCGGCTCGATCCTGCTCGTGAACGGGACCGAGGATCGGGTCGTCCCGCCCGACCACCAGGACCGCCTCGCCGCGATCGCCCGGCGTCAGCGCGCGGCCGACCCCGACGCCTGCCCCGTCGAGACGCTGTCGATCAGGGGCGGGCACCACAGCTGGCTGTTCGAGTTCCCGGTCTATCGGGCGAGGGTGGCTCGCTTCCTGACCGCGGCCCTCGGCGGGCCGCTGGCGCCGGACGTGGCGTCCCGCGTCGCCGAGGGGGTGCCCGCGACCCGGCTGCCGGAGGCGGACGAGGGCGGCTTCTCGGCGCTCGACAACGAGCCCGGCGGGTTCCGGACCCTCGTCCGCGCGATCGCCTCGCCGGACGGCGAGCCGGCAGCACCCGTCGACTGATGGACGCCCTCGCGGCGATCCGGACGAAGCGAATGGTCCGCGCGTTCGCGGCGCGGCCCCTCGACCCGGGACAGCTCGACGCGATCCTCGACGCCGGCCGCCATGCCGGCAGCTCGAAGAACAAGCAGCGTTGGGACTTCATCGTCGTCGAGGACCGGGCGCAGCTCGAGGCGCTCTCGAAGGTCGGGCCGTTCGCCGGCCACATCTCTGGCGCCGCGGCCGCAGTCGCGCTCATCACCCCGGATCCGCGAGGCCCGAGCGGGTCGCTGTCCGTCGTCTGGGACCTCGGGGCCGCAGCCCAGAACATGATGCTGGCCGGCTGGGCTCTCGGGATCGGGTCATGTCCGGCGACCGTCTACGAGCCGAACCTCGCTCGCGAGCTGCTCGGCTACCCAGAAGGCCTGACCTGCGCCTACCTGCTCTCGTTCGGCTATCCGGCCGACCCGGCGGACCTCAGCCGGCCGCCCAGGGCGGGCGGACGGCGACCGCTCGAGGAGCTCGTCCACCGCGGTCGGTGGTGAGCTCGAGCCGGATCGTCCGGGTCCCCAGCTCGACGTAGGCGGCCACGACGCCCTCGGCGTGCCGGGCCAGCAGGCCGGCGAGGACGCCTTCGGTGTCCGGCTCGAGCAGGACGAGCCGCACGCCCAGGTCGGGCGCCACGGCGACCCGCTGGGATGCCCCGAGCTCGTCGTCGCGCGCCGCCTCCGCCGTTCGCAGCTCGACGCCGAGCGCCGCCCCGAGCTCGCGCTCCGCACGATCCCGCTCCACGGTCGCCCAGCCGACGCCGATCAGGCGCGCGCCGGCGAGGGCCGGGTCGGCGGCCACGGCGTCCGCCACGATCGCCTCCGCGGCGGCGAGGATGGTCCCGCGAGCGGCGGCGCCGCGCTCCCGAGCGTCGGCCTCGCTCGTCATCGCAGCAGGAGGTCGGGCACGGCGTCGCCGAGCACCGCGAAGCCGAGGCGGCCGTAGAAGTCCTCGCCGAGGGGGTTGGCGACGTCGACGGCCAGATGGACGAGATCGCTCCCGGCCTCGATCGCTTCGACCGCGGCGAGCGCGGTGAGGTACGAGCCGTAGCCGCGGCCCCGCCAGGCCGGCCGGGTGCCGATCGACGACAGGTATGAACCCGCGCCGACCGTCGAGCGACGGGCAAGCGCGACGGGCTCGCCATCGTCTCGCAGCAGCAGGATCGAGCAGCCGCGCCGAGCGGCGCAGGCCAGGATGTCCGTCTCGAGGCTCGCCCGCCGGTAGGGATCGACGCCGAAGGCCTCGCCGAGGACCAGCGCGGCGTCGAGCGCCCAGGAGCCGCGACGCGACAGCGATCGGTCCGGATGGCGATCGACGGTGAGGCGCTGCCCGACCCGTGCCGCCCACTCGGCGGTCAGGCGGGATGCGGGCGTTCGCTCGATGAGGACCATCCGGCGATCCGCCCCGACCCGCACGAAGCCGGCCGCCTCGAGGCGGCTCGCGATGTCCGACGGCTTGTTGCCGACGGGCAGCGGCCGGACGTGGGGCAACCGGTCGAGGGTCGCGAAGAGGGTGACGATCTCGTCGAGCCGTCGATCGAACGCCCGCCGCTCGTCCGGCCACGCCGGCGCGATGAGCCGGTTCCAGAACGGTTCGGAATCCGCCGGGTCATGGAAGAGCCAGCCGTCGCCGAGGTCCCGCAGCTCCCGCCCGACCGTCTGCTGGGCCCTGGCCTCGTGGAGCACGAGCCGCCGCCCGAGCGCCGCGTCCCGAAGCGTCTCGACCACGCCGCGAACCATAGCCGCGTGGCTGACGTACAGTCCGGCACAGGAGCCATCAGGTCGCCACGCTCTGGAGGAACGCATGGACAAGCTCGCTCGGATCGCCCTCGGTGCGGTCGCGGTGATCGCCCTCTCGGCCTGCGGCAGCGGCGCCGCGTCGCAGCCCGCCGCCTCCCAGGGGACCGCCGCGTCCCAGGGCACAGCCGCGTCCCAGGCCGCCGCCGCATGCGCCACGTCCACCGCGAGCGGCACCGTCGCGGCCGGGATCAAGGACTTCGCATTCGACCCGACGACGGTCACGGCGAAGGTCGGCGACGTCATCACGTGGACGAACAATGGCGCGGTGGGTCATACGGTCACGGTCGATAACCAGCCAGGCTGCGACAGCGGCACGGTCGGTGCCGGCAAGACCGCGAGCATCGTGTTCAACGTCGCCGGGACGTATCCCTTCCACTGCACGATCCACTCATCGATGAAGGGCACCATCACGATCACCGGCTGAGCGTCGCGAGGGGCGGCCCAACCGCCCGTCGGCGCCACTGACGGATCGGCCTCCGTCACACTGCAACCGAATTCGCTCGGAGCGTGTTGACGGAGACGATGGACACCGACGCGAGCCTCGCGGCCCGGCTGGCGGCCGACCTCGATCGGGCGTTTCCGGCGCTCGTGGCGGATCACGCCAACCGCCTCTATACGATCGCGCTGCGGGTCCTCGGCGACCCGCGCGACGCGGAGGAGGTCGCCCAGGACGCGCTCGTGCGGGCCTACCGGGCGATGGCCGGCTACCCGGCCGAGCGGATCACCGCCCTGCGGCTGCGGCCCTGGATGGCCTCGATCACGATCAACCTCGCCCACAACCGGCGCCGGCGCCATGACGATCGGAAGCCGCCGGCCCAGCTCGACCCGCTCGTCGACGCCGGGTTCGACCCGGTCGACGCCGGCGCCAGCTCGGGGCCTGCCGCCGCGGCCCGCCGGGAATCCATCGCGGAGCTCGCCGCCGTGCTGCTCGAGCTGTCTCCCGCCGTCCGCGAGGCCCTGATCCTGCGCCACGTCGACGGCCTCTCCGTCGCCGAGACGGCCGAGGCGCTCGGCCGGCCCGAGGGCACGGTGAAGGCCCAGGTGGCCCGCGGCCTCGAGCGGCTCCGGTCCCTCCTCGCCGCCCGCGGCGCCGACCGATTCACCACAGATCCCACGCCCCTTGCCACCGTCAGCGGCGGCCGCGGGTTCGCGGCCGCGGAGGTAGCCCGATGACCACCCTCGAGATGCAGCTGTCCACGCTCCGGGCAACCGCCCCGCCCTCGCTCGCCGAGGATGCCCTGGTCGAGCTCGGGCTCGCCGACCGCTACGCCTCGGTGCAGACGCCGCTGGGCGCGGCCTTCGTCGCCTGGAACGGCCGTGGCGTCTCGTGGGTCGGCCTGGCCGGCGATGCCGGCGCGTTCGAGGCGAGCTTCACGGCCCACGCCGGCCGGCCGATCTCGCGGGCCGATCGGCTGCCCGAGCGACTGGAGCGGGCGATCGGCCGCCGGCTCGAGGGCGACCGCCGGGCCAGGATCGACCTCGACCTCCGCGGCACGACCTCGTTCGAGGCGGCGGTCCTGCGCAAGGCGCTCGAGATCCCGCGCGGCGAGGTCCGGCCGTACGGCTGGATCGCGGCCGAGATCGGCCACGGCAGGGCGGTCCGCGCGGTGGGCACCGCGCTGGCCCACAACCCCGTCCCGCTCGTCGTCCCCTGCCATCGCGTCGTCCGGAGCGACGGCACGATCGGCAACTACTCGATGGGCGGGGCCGAGAACAAGCGCCGAATCCTCGCGGCCGAGGGCCTGGATGTGCCGGGCCTCGAGGCCGAGGCGGGCGAGGGAATCCGCTACGTCGGCTCCGACACGACCCACATCGTGTGCCATCCGACCTGCCGCGACGCGCGGCGCGTCACGGCGCGCCATCGCGTTCGGTTCCGGTCGCTCGGCCAGGCTCGAGCCGCCGGCTACCGGCCGTGCCGCCACTGCCGCCCGGTCTCGCTCGCGGCCTAATCGCAACCGAATCGCACCGTCGCGGTGCTCGCGTAGACTGACCCCAACCTTGGACCATCCGTCTATGCCAACTCAGGAGCGAGCGAGCGGCCTCCGGCTGTGGCTGGCGATGGCCGTCATCTACGTCGTCTGGGGCTCGACGTACTTCGGCATCAAGATCGCGATCGAGACGATCCCGCCGTTCTTCATGGCCGCGATCCGGTTCGCCGTCGCCGGCGCGGCACTCGTGGGGTGGGACCTCATCCGCAGCCCCGAGGCGCGTCACTGGCCGAGCCGCCGGCAGCTGCTCGACTCGATCATCGTCGGGGGCCTGCTGCTGGCCGTCGGCAACGGCTTCGTCGCACTCGGCGAGCTCACGGTGGATTCCGGGATCGCCGCGATCCTCATCGGCATGATGCCGGTCTGGTTCGCGATCCTCGGCTGGCTGTACTTCCGCGAGCAGCCGGGCCGGATCGTCGCCATCGGCATCGTCCTCGGCTTCGGCGGCGTCGCGGCGCTCGTCTGGCCCGCCGGCGATGGCGCGAACCATCTCGATCCCCTGGGCCTGCTCATCCTCCTGCTCGCCCCGCTCGGCTGGGGCCACGGCTCGCTCTACGCGGCGCGGCGCGCCCATCTGCCGTCGCGGCCGCTCGTGGCCTCGGGCCTGCAGATGCTGGCCGCGTCGGTGCTGCTCGTCGGCGAGGGTGTCGCGATCGGCGAGCCGGCCCGGTTCGACCCGGCCTCGTTCTCGACGAGCTCGATCGTGGCGCTCGTCTATCTCGCGGTCTTCGGCAGCATGCTCGCGTACACGACGTATGGCTGGCTGCTGCGCCACGCGCCGCTGTCGCTGATCAGCACGTACGCCTACGTCAATCCCGTCGTCGCGGTGGCGCTCGGGACGGTCTTCCTGCACGAGGCGGTGACCCCCCGGACGCTCGCCGCGTCCGCGGTCATCGTCGTCGCGGTCGCGATGATCGTCACGGCCCGCGGCCGGGCCAACCGCACGACGACCGGCACGAACAGCGCGCAGGGCGCGGGCTCGGCGGCGCAGCCATCGACCCCGGTGGCCCCGACGGCCAGCTTCGCGGCGTGGGCCCTCAGTCGCTCGGCGACGCCTCGGCGAGCACGGTTCGGCTGATCCGGCGGGCCATCGTCATGATCCCGAGCATCGGGTTGACCCCGATCGCGGTCGGGAACGTCGAGCCGTCGGCGACGTAGAGACCGGACACGAGCGCCCCTCGAGAACCGGCACGAACGCGGCCTCGTGGATCCGTCGCGTGATCGGCGGCTGACGCGCCGGCGCGGGCGGTCCCCAGCTGGTGGGCCGAGAAGACCGAGCCCCGGTTCGGGGCGAAGTCCATCGCCGCCAGGGCCGTCTCGAAGACGGCGAATCGCGCGGCGTCGGCCGCACCGCCGGGGCGGTACCGGACCATCGGTGTCGCGACGCCGATCAGCTCCTCCACGCCACCCGCTGCGCGGCCGAGGCGGGCCATCGAGACGAGGGCGTGGCGCAGGGTCGCGACACCGAGCGCGTCGAGCCGGTAGTCGATCCGGACCCGGCCGGCGCGGGTGAGGGACGTCCGACCCTCGCCTCCGTCGCGGCTCACCGCGATGAGCGGCGCCACCCGGCGGACATTCGACATCAGCTCGGCGTGGTCCTCGGCGCCGGACCAGGGCAGCGCCAGGGCGATGAGCCCGAGGTGGCCCGGCGCGCTCTCGATGACGTAGCCACGGCGGCTCGCGTCGCCACGCACGAACTCCAGCGAGCGCGCCGCCTGCATCGTGCCGCGCCACATGTCGACGGGCTCGACCAGCCGGGCCGCGATGAGCGGCACCGGGTGGAGTCGGAGGTGTCGCCCGATCGCCGGGTGACCGACACCGGATCGCTCGAGGACCGCCGGCGTCCGGAGGGCGCCCGCGGCGAGGACCACCTGCGGCGCATGGACGATGAGCTGCCGGACCTCGGCCTTCGTCGGATCGCCGTCCGGCGTGATCGGCATGTGGCTGAACGGATCCGTGGCGAGCAGACGACCCTCGACCCCCGCGACCCGGCCCCGATCGATGAGCACCTTCGTGACCCGCACCCGATCGACGATCCGCGCCCCGCGGTCGTGGGCGTCACGGAGGTGGAGCCGGATCCCCGAGCGCTTCGCGCCGACGACGCAACCGAACGGGCACGAGCCGCACACGCCGCAGTCGGTGGCGTTCCGACGGACGCGCGAGGCGTCCCAGCCTAGCGCCCGCGCGCCGCGCAGGATCAGCTCGTCCTTCGGCGGCACGACTCGCGCCGGGGCGACACCCAGCTCCGCCTCGAGCACGGCCACGTCCGCCGCCCACTCCCCGTCGGCGACGCCGTCGAGGCCGTGGTCGGCGGCCCACTCCGCCCGGACGTCGGCCGGCACGTCGAGGCACGTCATCCAGTTGACGAGCGTCCCGCCGCCGACGCCCGACCCGGCCAGGATCGTCACGGACCCATCCCAGGTCGAGAGCAGCCCGTGGTTGAGGTACAGCCGGCTGTACGCGTCGAGCTCGGTCCGGGGCATGGTCGCCTCGTCGACGAAGGGCCCGGCCTCGAGCACGACGACCGAGCGACCGGCCCGCGCGAGCTCGGCGGCCATCACACCACCGGCCGCCCCCGACCCAACCACGACGACGTCGGCAGTCAGCTCGACGGGTGCGCCGCCGGTGTGCGAGCTGCGGTCGACATCCACCGGTCGGATCGTCGTCGGCTCGTCCGTCACGGCCGGGCGATCGGGGTCGTAGCCGGCCAGCGCCGGCAGCGGGTTCGGCGACTCGGGGGCACCCGGATCGGCGTAGGCCAGGAATGCGAGGAGCCGTCGGAAGGCCCCGAAGGCCGCGCGCTGCTGCGGGATGACTGACGTCGACCAGGCCAGGAGGACCCGCTCGCGCTCCGGAGCGGTCAGCCGGCCGAAGGCCCGCCATGGGCCGCCCATGAGCCCGTTCGCCGGGCCGAGCTCGAGCGCACGCAGCACCAGCCGCAGGTCGCGGACCTGGGCCGGATCGGCCGCCCGCAGCAGCGCCTCGGCGGCGAGATTCGCCACCCGCTCGCCATCCGCGGCGGGGACGAAGGTCGTGGCGAGGCTGGCGAGGGTCCGAAGCTCCCCGGGCGTCACGCCCGGGCGGTGGTCGCGGCCGTCGAGGCCGGCAGCGGCTCGAACCCCTCGGCCGGCAGGGGTTCGCAACGCAGCGGCCGATCCTGGCGATAGCCGAGGGCGTAGTCGGCCTGGATGAGCGTGTGGAGCTGCGAGGTGCCCTCGTAGATGACGGCAGCCTTGGCATTCCGCAGGTAGCGCTCGACCGGGAACTCATTCGAGTAGCCGTTCGCGCCGTGGATCTGGATCGCGTCGAGGGCGCTCGCGACGGCGTGGTCCGTGGCGTGCCACTTCGCCAGCGATGTCTCACGCGTGTTCCGCACGCCGTGGTTCTTCAGGAAGGCGGCTCGCCAGACGAGCAGCCGGCCGGCCTCGATCCCGGCGACCATCTTGGCGAGCATCTGCTTCACGAGCTGGTGGCGGCCGATCTCCTCGCCAAACGTCTGGCGCTCGTGGGCGTACTTCAGCGAGGCATCGAGACAGGCCTGCGCCAGCCCCACGTTCCCCGCGGCGACCGTGAAGCGACCCTGGTCGATCGCGCTCATCGCGATGAGGAAGCCTTCGCCCTCCTCGCCGATCCGGTGGTCGGCCGGGACCCGGACGCCGTCCATCGTGATCGTGCCCGTGTTCCCCGCACGGATCCCGAGCTTGCCGTGGAGCGTGCCGGTGGCGAGGCCCTTCATGCCGCGCTCGAGCATGAATGCCGTGACGCCGCGATGGCCCTTCGACCGATCGACCGAGGCGAAGACGAGGAAGTGGTCGGCCAGGTCGGCCAGGCTGATCCACTGCTTCTGGCCGTTCAGCACGTACGAGTCGCCGTCGCGGCGAGCGGTCGAGGCGAGGTTGCCGGCGTCGGTCCCGACCCCGGGTTCCGTCAGGCCGAACGTTGCCAGCTTCTCGCCCTTTGCCTGGGGCACGAGCCAGCGCTGCTTCTGCGCGTCCGTGGCCCACTGCATGAGGGTCAGCGAGTTCAGCCCGACGTGGACGCTCTGGACGACACGGAACGCGGTATCGGCCCGCTCGAGCTCCTCGCAGATCATCGCGAAGCTGATGTAGTCCATGCCCGACCCGCCCCACTGGCTGTGGACCGGTCCACCCAGCAGGCCGAGCTCGGCCATCCGGCCGAACACCTCGCGATGGACCTCGCCCTTGCCATCCCACTCACGGATGTGGGGCAGGATCTCGTCCTCGGCGAAGTCCCGGACGGTCCGCTGGACGAGACGGTTCTCGTCCGTCGGACGGAAGTCGAGCACGACCGAATTCTAGGGAGCCGCGACCGCCCGGCGCGAGATTGGCGCAGGTTGACGATTACCGGCCGCGCGCCGCTCGGCAGTCTCCCCAGAGGGTCCGGTCACAGCGGCCGTTCAGGCGCGACGACCACGACCGACAACCGAACGAAAGGGAGGGAGACTCGTGCGTCGTCTGATCGCCAGTGCGGCACTGGTATCGATCCTCGTCCTGGCAAGCGCCTCGCAGGCGCTCGCAGTCATTTCGCCCGGGACGAGCAAGATCCTGTATGCCGTCAACGAGACGCCCGTGGGCGACGGGTACATCCGAACCAGCGTGATCGCGTACACGGATCTCAACGGCACCGACGGTCCCTCGGTCTGTTCTTCGGAGCTCGGCGAGGACTCTGGCCACAACGGCACGTACGAGTACTGGGCCTGCGAATCCGTCGATCCGAGCAGCTTCACGTTCGACAGTCGCGGGTACCTCGTTGGGCTCGCGCCGACATCGCTCGACGAGGTCGACCTGCTCGACGTGATCCATCCCGGGCAGTACGCGCCGCGGACGGTCACCGTTTCAATCTCGGTCACCACGAGCGGACGGGTGAGGACGGCGAGCCACAAGGGCACCGACAGCGATGGCACGTGCACGTACAGCATCACGTCGAAGGACCAGATGGTCGGGATCGCCGGGACGCTGACGCAGGACGCGACGAGCCTGTCTCCGAACTTCGGCGCCTTCACCGAGATCACGACGGTCACCGTCAAGGCACAGTGCCCGCACTGATGCATCGCTAGCGCTGTGATGGAGGGGCGGCGAGGGCGCCGCCCCTACCATCGCGCTCGTGACCCCACGGGCTGAGACACCTTCATAC
>JBKPRF010000241.1:0-9769 GCA_046734475.1 Chloroflexota bacterium | reverse complement strand
CCACGTTCTCCGCGCCACAGCTGATCTCCGGCAACGTCCTGTACGGCCAGGGCTCGCACGTCGTCGTCGGCCCTGACGGCGAGGTCTACGTCTTCTGGGACGGCTCGACCCGGCTCGCGTCGCTCGACAGCGAGTACATGGTCAAGTCGACCGACGGTGGCGTGACCTGGAGCAAGCCGAAGGCGGTCTCGACGGTGGCCGACATCCTGCCGCTCCGAGACACGGCATTCCGCGTGAACTCGTACCCGACGGCGACCGTCGACCCGACCACCGGCGACGTCTATGCCGTCTGGGACGGCGAGGTCCCGAACGACGCCAGCACCTACCGGGGCACGACCGATTGCGCCTACTGGCTGACGGCCAACATCCAGGACAGCTGCCATTCGGCCGTCGTCTACAGCAAGTCCACCGATGGCGGCGCCAGCTGGTCGGCGCCGGTCGCGGCGTTCGACCAGGGCAATCGCGCGGCCGTCGGCTATCCGGCGACGAACCCCGATGACACCACGCTCGACGCGCCGCCAGCCCGGCCGATCGAGGACGTGTTCCCGTCCGCCGCCTCCGGCGCGAACGGCCGCGTCTACATCGGCGCGTATCGGGGCGCCACGGTCTCGCCGTGGCAGACCTGCGATGCCGCGCACACGCCGGCGCCGCCCGAGGGCCGCATCAATTGCGAGCAGCTCGGGAACTACATCCACAACACCCGGCTCGACTACGTCGTGGCCGACCTCACCACCGACGTGACGAACACCGTCTCGACCTGGCCGATCAACTCGCGCTACGGGTTCGGCGGTGGCTTCTTCGGTGACTACACCGACATGGCGGTCGGCTCGGACGGCGTGTTCCACGCGCTGTACACCGACACGAACAACGAGCAGACGGTCACCTGGTTCTACGGCATCGAGTTCACCCCGACCGACTACAACCAGGAGGACATCGTCACGGCGACGGGTTCGTACTAGCTCCCCGCTCCGAATCCAAAGGCGGCGGTCCCACCGGGACCGCCGCCTTCTCGCGACCGAGGCCGGTGCCCGTTGGGGGGACCGGCCTCAGCGATTCAGTGGATGCCGGTCAGTGGATGCCGGTCTGGTAGCAGGCCACGTCGTACTGCGAGACGACGTGCCAGTTGCCGGAGGCGAGGCCGCCGGTCGAGTCGTCGTTCGCGTACTGGTCCTCGGCGATCGCGAAGCCCGAGGTCTCGAAGCCCGGCACGACGCCGGTCGCGAGGTCCTCGCCGCATTCGACCGAGGGCTGGCCGGTGCCGGCGGGATTGCCGGCAAGCGCGGTGCCGGCGGCCATCGAGAGTGCGAGGCCGGCCGCACCGAGGCTCAACGTGATCTTTCGAAGCATGGGTGCGCCTCCTTTCAAGGCAAAGGGGGTCTACCTGGAGGTACGACCGATCAGCGGGGACCGGTTTCCGGCGCCCGAACGGGTGGGGTTGCAGGCGCGCGACAGATGCTCGTCGCGCTGCCCAGGCGGAGCCGGTGCGGAACTCCGGGGTGACCGCGTGCTGCATTCCTGGCACATGCCACTGGGGGCGGCATGAGGCGGCCGTCGAGCGTCTGCGGGCGAGCTTGGCGGGCGATCGCGACCAACGGCAGCCCGGCGCGAGCGTGGCTCGGGATGAATTCGGCGTCCAGCCGACGCCCGAGGGTGCCGCTACCGAGGCGGTGCCCGCCTCGTGCCGCCCATAGCGGCGTTAGCCGATTTCGGGGGTGGCCAAGGCCCCAGCGGCGTCGGCGACCACCGGCTGCGAGCCCGCCGCCGCGGGCGCGCCTGCAGGCGAGGCGGCCGCTGAGCTCGCGAGAACATCCTCGAGCCGGGCGGCGAAGGGCGTCGCCCCGAGCCGGGCGAACGTCGAGCGGGCGGCGTCGATCGCCGCCGCGATCTCGGGGTTCGAGCGATCCGCGGCTGGCAGGACCGTC
This sequence comes from Chloroflexota bacterium, assembly GCA_046734475.1. GTDB lineage: Bacteria > Chloroflexota > Limnocylindria > Limnocylindrales > CSP1-4 > UBA5189. Next base: position 7,847 of record JBKPRF010000241.1, on the reverse strand, counting down.
GCCGAGTCGAGCGCCACGAGCGCCAGGTCGAACGCGACGCCCTGGGCCTTGAAGCCGCGGAGCGCGTCGCGGTACAGCCCGAGCGCGTCGGCCGAGCGGCCCTCGAGCGCGGCCACTCCCGCGCGAATCGCCAATCGCTCGTGGTCGAGCACCGTCCCCCGGAGCGCCGTCGAGTCGAGCAGGTCCCGGAACCGGCGCGCCTCGTCGAGGTCGCCGGCCCAGATCGCGCTTCGGCCGGCGAGCGGCCACGACAGCGCGCGGAAGAAGTCGGCCTTGCGAGCGGCTTCCTCGGCGGATCGCGCCGCCGCGGCGAACTCGCCGTTCGCGAGCGCCGCCCAGGCCTGCGCCCAGAAGTCGTAGGCCTCGTACTGCGGGTCGGTGATCGAGGCCCGCGCGGCCCGCGCGGCCGTCAGATCCGACTCGACGTCCTCGCCCCGCAGCGCCCGGAGCATCGCCCGATCGGCGAGCAGCTCCGCGTCGATGGACCACGGGCCCTCGCCGGCGAGGCCCTCCGCGAGCTCCGCCGCCGCCCAGTCCCACTCCCCCACCCGAATCGCGCACACCGACCCGTTCCCGGCCATGCCGAGCAGGTATTGCCGCGACCCGCGCCGCTTGGCCAGGTCCTTGCCCTCGCGGGCGAGCGCGAGGCCCGCTGCGGGGTCGTTCCACTGCTCCCAGAACGTGAGGAGGATCCGAGCCCGGAACTCCTCGTCGAAGAGGCCGAGCTCGAGCGCCAGCTGATGGCCGCCCCGGATCTCGACGAGGCCCTCTCGAACCCGATCGACCTTCACGAGGCCGGATCCCCGGCCGACGAGGGCGCTGACGAACTGGGGCAGCAGATCCAGGCGCTCGGTGACGGGCAGGACCCGCTCGCACCACGCGAGCTGGCCGGCGGAGTCGTTCCGGAGCGCGGTCGCCCAGGCCAGGGCCTGCATGAGCTTGACGCCGGCCGGCGTCTCTTCGAGATCGCCGAACTCGGCCCACCCGGCCTCGGCGACGGCCATGCCCCGGATCGGGTCGACGGCGTTCCGGGAGATGACCTCCGAGAGCCGGGCGATCGCGTTCGCGATCGCGGCTCGGTCGCCGAGCGGTCGGACGAGGTCGACGACCTGCTGCGCATGGGCCACCGTGACGTCGGGGCTGGCGCCCTCGGTACCGAAATCGGTGGCCCGGCGGTGGAGGTCGGCGAGCTCGAGCGGCTCGGTCGTCACATCGATCGCCTGCTCGACGAAGGCCAGCGCCTGCGCGAACGAGCCGAGCGCAGCCGCTCGGTCGGCGGCGCCACGAAGCGCGATTCGCGCCTGGACCGCCAGCGCCGCCGCCTCGTCCGGGTCGCCGGCCAGCCGCTGGGCGGCGAGGTAGTGACCGGCGAGCCCTCCCGCGAGCTCCTCGGTCTCGAGGCTCTCGAAGAATCGTGCCGCCGCGAGATGGCGGACCTTCCGATCCCTCTTGGCGAGCGTGTTGTAGGCGACCTCGCGGATGAGCGCCTGGACGAACGCGTACTGGCCGCGCTCGGGCGAGCGCGGGTCGGCGTTGAGCACGAGCAGCTCGCGCCGGACGAGGTCCCGCAGGCGCGGCCCGAGCTCCTCCCTGTCGACCCCCGCGACCGCGGCGAGTCCCGCGAGCGAGAAGCTCTGGCCGAGGACCGAGGCGTCCTCGATGAGCTTGCGATCGGCCGCGTCGAGGGCATCGAGCCGCGCCGCGATGAGCGCGGTGAGCGTCTCGGGCACGGCCAGGTCCTCGAGGCCGTCGATGTCGCCGCTCGGGATGTAGTTCTCGCCCTCGAGTCGAACGCGGCCCTGGGCGACGAGCATCCGAACGGTCTCGACCGCGTACAGGGGAATCCCGTCGGCGCGATCGACGATCGCGTCGACCGCCTTGGACGGCAGCCCTGGCGCGAGGCCCTCGAGGAGCTCCCGCATCATCGGCGCCGGGAGCGGCTCCAGATGAATCCCGGCGAACGTCCGCTTGCCGGCGCCCCAGTCGGGCCTCCGCTCGAGGAGCTCCGGGCGGGCGAGCGTCAGGACCGTGATCGGGACGCCGCGACTCCACTCCATCAGGTGGTCGATGAAGTCGAGCGTGCCGGCATCGGCGTGGTGGAGGTCTTCGAAGACGAGGATCACCGGCGCCGCCTGGGCAAGCCGCTCGAAGAAGGTCCGCCACGCGGCGAACAGCTGCTCGGACCCGATGCCGGTCTTCATGCCGAGGAGCGCCAGGAGCGCCGGCTCGATCCACTCGCGCTCCTCCGGATCCGGCACGAACTGGCCGAGGACGTCGGTGATCTTCGCCCGGCTGGTGGCCTCGTCGTCGACCTCGCGCAACCCGGCTCGCGCCCGGACCATCTCGCCGAGGGCCCAGAACGTGATGCCGTCGCCGTAGGCCGGGCTGCGGCCGGCGTGCCAGTAGACGGTGTCGGCGAGGCCGTCGAGGTACTTCAGGAACTCCCACGCCAGCCGGTGCTTGCCGATCCCGGCCGGGCCGATGACGCTCACGAGTCGAGGCTTGCGCTCGCGCTCGGCCGCGTGATGGAGGTCCTTCAGCTGCCGCAGCTCCTCGTCGCGGCCGACGAACGGCGCCTCGAGCGACTCGGACCGGCCACGGCCGCCGCGCTCCGCCACGACGCGGACGGCGCGCCAGGCCGGCACGGGCGCGACCTTGCCCTTGAGCGTCTGCTCGCCCGCCGCCTCGAAGACGATCGCCCCGCTGGCCGACCGCTGGGTGGCCTCGCCGACGAGCACCGTCCCGGGCTGGGCGGCCGACTGGAGCCGGCTCGCGGTGTTGACGATGTCGCCCGCGACCATGCCCTGGTTCGTCGCCCCGAGCGTCACCGCGGCCTCGCCGGTCAGGACCCCGGCCCGCGCCTGGATCCCCGGCCCGAGCTGCCTCACGGCATCGACGAGATCGAGGGCGGCGCGGACGGCGCGTTCCGCGTCGTCCTCCCGGGCGACGGGCGCGCCCCACACCGCCATGACCGCGTCGCCGATGAACTTCTCGACCGTCCCGCCATAGCGGCCGATGACCTCCCCGGCCGTCTCGAAGTACCGGCTGAGGGTCTCGCGAACGTCCTCGGCGTCCTTGTCGGCGGCAAACGGCGTCCAGCCGACGAGGTCGGCGAACAGGATGCTCACGAGGCGCCGCTCCGCGACCGGACCGTCCGGGCCGCCTCGACCATTGCCGCCCGGGGCCACGGGCTGCGCCGCGGGCACGGCCGCCTGCGCCGCCACCGGAGCCGCCGGGATCACGCCGGGCTGGAGCGGCGTCGCGCACTCCGAACAGAACTTCGAGCCGAGGGCGTTCGTCGTCGAGCACGTCGGGCAGACGATCCCGAACGGCGTCGCGCATTCGGTGCAGAACTTCGCCCCGGGCCGGTTCTCGGTCCCGCAGTTCGCGCAGGTCACGCAGCGAGGATACCGAGTCGGCGAAGGCCGCCTAGAGGAGGTCGAAGCTCTTCATGATCGTGTCGGCCGTCGAACGGCAGCTCGACGCGATCGAGTACGGGCATGCGAAGGACACGGTGTAGGTGTGCTTCGACGACAGCAGCACGAATGCCGTCCCGGCGTCCTTCGTGGTCGTGCCGTTGGTCGTGGCGGTGATCGTGTAGACCGCGCGGATCGCCTGCCCCGCGGGCAGGGACACGATCTTGGCGGTCACGCTCGAGACGCCCTGGGCCTCGTCGAGCAGGCCCACGACGAGCGATTCCATGAGGCTGAGCGGCAGGCTCGACGGCCCCGCGACGAGCACGGTCAGGTACGACAGGCCCTTCGTCAGGGTCTCCGGCCGGAGGTCGACCGCGAGCAGCGCGAAGCCCTCCTTGGCCGCCTTCGCCAGCTCGCTCTCGAGTGCGGCCTGCAGGGGCGAGCCTTCGGGGATGAGCGCGTCGACGTCCTCGGGCAGGGTCCCGCTGGTCGGAATGGCGCGCCAGCCGGCCGGGAGCGTGATCGCGAAGCCGTACTTCGTGAGCGTCTGCTTGCCGGTCCCTGGAACGGGCGTCGGCGCCGGCGTGGCGGGCGGCTGCGTCGCGAGCGGCGGCGCCGACGGCAGCGGCACGATGTTCGGGCTCGGCGAGATCGAGCTGGTCGACACGCCCACCGGCCCGGCGGTCGAGGGCTTGGCGAGATCCGGACGTGCGGTCGAGCAGCCCGCGAACAGCGCGCCCAGCGCAGCGATGAGGAGAACCGACCGCATCAGGCGGTTCGCTTGCGCCCGCTAGCGACTGAGGTGATGCCGCCCGAGATCCGCGTCGACGCGGGGCGCCGGGCCGTGGTGCCGTTCGAGGGCCGTCGACGCAGGTACCGCTCGACCTCGATCGGCGGCATCGGCCGGGCGAACAGGTAGCCCTGGCCGAAGCGGCAACCCAACGAGCTGAACCACTGGGCCTGCTCGGGCGTCTCCACTCCCTCTGCGATGAGCTCCAGCGACAGCGCCCGGCCCAGTTCGACGATCGCCCGGCTCAGCACGCGGCCGTCCGTCCGGGTCGGCTCGGAGACGAAGCTCCGGTCGATCTTCAGCTCATCGACCCGGAACGCCCGGAGGTACCCGAGCGACGAGTACCCGGTCCCGAAGTCGTCGATCGCCAGCTTGACCCCGAGCTTTCGCAGCTCCGCGACGCGGTCGAGCGTGTCGGCGCTCTGGGTGAGCAGTGAGCTCTCGGTGATCTCGAGCGTCAGGGTCGACGCCTCGAGGCCGCTGGTCTTCAGCGCGGTCGAGATGAGGGTGACGAGGCCCGGGTCCTTGAACTGCCGGGCCGACAGGTTCACGTACAGGCGCAGGTCGGGCCGCTCGTAGCGGTCCTGCCAGGAGCGCATCTGGCGGCAGGCCTCGACGATGACCCAGCGCCCGATCGAGAGGATCTCGCCGGTCTCCTCGGCCAGCTCGATGAACTCGGCCGGCATGTGGATGAGGTGGCCTTCGGGCTGCCACCGGACGAGGGCTTCGAGGCCGATCGGGTTGCCGTTGTCGAGCTCGACGATTGGCTGGAAGTGGACCTTCACCTCGTCGCGGTTGGCGGCCCCGCGCAGGAGTGCGGCGAGCTCGCTGCGGGCCGCGGCGAGGTCCATGAGATCCGACCGGAACGTGACGATCTGGGCGCGGCCGGCGGCCTTCGCGGCGTACATCGCGACATCCGCGCTGCGCAGGAGGTCGTCGGCCGTGTCGCCGCCGACCCCGCTCAGCGCGAGGCCGATGCTGCCGCCGACGACCGGGGCCGCCTCGCCGAGATCGATCGGCCGGCCGAGGGCCTCGAGGACGCGCTCGGCGACGACCATCGCCTCGTCCTGGGTCGAGATGTCCTCGAGCAGGATCGCGAACTCGTCGCCGCCCATCCGCGCCGCCGTGTCGCCGGGCCGGATGCAGGCCCGGATCCGCTCGGCCACGACCTGCAGGACGCGGTCGCCCTTGGCGTGGCCGAAGCGGTCGTTGATGAGCTTGAAGTGGTCGAGGTCGATGAACAGCAGGCCGGCGTGGTCGGGGCTCCGGCCGCGCAGCCGCGCCAGGCCGTGCTCGAGGCGCTCCTGGAGCCGGGCCCGGTTCGCGAGGCCGGTGAGCGAGTCGCGGAAGGCCTGGGCCGAGATCTCCTCGTGGAGCCTGGCGTTGTCGAGGTTCATCGCCGCTTCGCGGGCGAGGATCCGGGCGAGCTCGATGGCCCGCGGGTCGAAGGCGTTCGCCTTGGGCGAGGTCAGCTCGACGATGCCGATCGCCTCACCGCGCGAGACGAGCGGCAGGATGACGAGGCTCTTGTGGCCGATCGAGTTGAGGTACGCCACCTCGCGGGCGTCGGACTCCGGGTCGTCGACCTGGACGAGGGTCGGCTTCTGGGTGAGGAGCACGGCCTTCGTCGCGGGGTACTCGGTCAGGTCGTAGGCCGGCTCGAGGCGCTCACGCCGCTCGGGCGGGTGGTAGCCGTACGTGACGAGCCGATCGTCCAGCTTGTCCCAGGTGCTCAGCGCGCAGTCGCTCGCGCCCGCGGCCTGGGCGATGTGGCTGGCGATGAGGTTGCCGACCTCCTGGGGATCGAGCGTGCCGGCCAGGTCGTGTGACATGTCGAGGGCGTGCCGCAGCTCGCTCGCGGTGTCCGTCACCTGGACGCTGGCGTTGTAGAGGAAGAGCTGGAACAGCCCGTAGACGATGATCAGCGTGCTCGTCGGCAGGATCTGGTCGAGGGCGTTGCCGAAGGACGATCCCCACGGGATCAGGGTCGGCGCATCGGCCGCGAACATCCCGACGATCGCGCTCACGACCATGAGGCTCGTCAGGGTTCGTCGTTCGACGTAGGCGAGGGCCATCACGACCGGGATGAGGGAGCCCATCGCGAGGGGCATGGCGATGGCCGGCTCGGCGGTCACGGCGAACAGCGCCGTGAACTGGGTCATGAGGGCGACGCGGGTCGCGATCGAGCGAGCGCTGCGATGCTTCGAGGTGACGCGCTCGACGACGAGCCAGGCGCCGAAGACCGCGGCGACGAGGCCGACCGCGATCACCTCGCGGAGGCCGATGATCACGCCGACGGCGGCCCAGATGGCGCCGACGGGGAGCACGACGAGGCCGAACAGGGCCACGGCGCGGCGCAGCGATTCAGCCGGCTCTCGGTTCACCATGGCGAACCCGTCCGACGACCGGGACAATCGAACACAACGCCCCCGCGGTGCACGAAGCGAACGGTGCCCGCCGCCCGGGACGATCGGTATCCCCCATTTGGGTCATTGCCGAGTGGGACCCGTGCGGTTGGGGTCGGTTAGGGGTGCTCCGGGGCACCACCAAGCAGCCGGTCGCAACGCGGCTGTAAGGGCCTGCGCGCGAGCTCGCGCGCCGGATCAACGTTCGTGGTGCGGCTCCGCACCGACGGGTCAGCCGGCGGGGCTGCCGACGGACCGCATCGCCTCGGCCTTGCGGGTCTCCATCTGCTGGCCGAGGTCGTCAAGCTCCTGGCGGTCGAAGACCTGGCGCGCCTTCGGGAACATCTCGCCTTCCTCTTCCTGGATGTGGTGGCGGATGTTCTCGATCATCACCTTGCACTTCGGCCCCCATGTCTCGTCCTCGACGGAGAGGCTCGCCAGCTCGCCCATCAGGGTGTCGACGACGTCGTGCTCCTCGTAGCCCTCGAGGACGATCTCCTTCGCCCGCGGATGCTGCTTCAGGGTCGGATAGAAGATCTCCTCCTCGATCACCTCGTGGACGGTGAGCTCGGCCTTCACCCGACCGAAGAGCTCGTGGCGGGTCTTGACGGCGCGCTCGGTCGTGGGTTCGAGCTCATCCAGCAGGCGTTCGACCTTGCGATGGTCGTTCTCGAGCAACGTGATGGCGTTCATGCGGCGGCTCCCCCTGACGTGTTCCTGGTGGCGGATCGTTGGCCTGATCGTGGCGGCGCGGCCGTTGCCCGCGGTGCTGTCCCATGCGCGGGGGCGTGACGTTCGCCTCGCGTCTGCGGGGATTTGCAACGTCCCGAGCGTGCCGTCGCAAAGCGCCTGCGACGGCCGAGGCCCGAGGCTCCGGCATGGTCGCGGCGATGGATCCGCGGCCATTCGTATTTCTCGAGGAGAGCGCCATGGACGACCAGAACCGAGATCGGGACAAGGACATGGATCGTCAGGGCAAGAGCGACGACGCCCGGCAGGGCGGCACGTGGCAGGGCGATCACACGCAGAGCACCGGCCAGGGCCAGGGCTCCGGGATGACCGGCGGCACTGGCATGGGCGGCGCTGGGGGTTCGGGCCAGGGTGGCACGGGCGCCCAGGGCGGCTACAGCGGCGTCGGCGGCAACCGCAGCGGGTCCGGGGGCTCGGGCCCCGAGGGCTCGGACCAGGCTGGCTCGTCCGACGAGGAGGGGTCCGCGATGGGTCAGCCCCAGAACC
>JBKPRF010000240.1:0-2154 GCA_046734475.1 Chloroflexota bacterium | reverse complement strand
GCCATCGCCTCGACGATGTTCCGGCCCCGGAGCCGGTACTCGAGCACCTCGTCGGTGAAGCGACGGCCCTCGCAGACCTCGCACACGCTGACGACCTCGGCCATGAAGCCGAGGCTCGTGTAGATCTTGCCGAGGCCGTTGCAGGCCGGGCAGGCGCCCTCGGAGTTGGCGCTGAAGAGGGCCGGCTTCACCCCGTTGGCCTTGGCGAACGCGGTCCGGATCGGGTCGAGGATGCCGGTGTAGGTGGCCGGATTCGAGCGGCGGGAGCCGCGGATGGCGGATTGGTCGATGACGGTCACGGACGGGTCGGTGCGGGGCAGGCAGCCGTGGATGAGCGAGCTCTTGCCCGAGCCGGCCACGCCGGTGACCGCGACGAGCACGCCGAGCGGCACGTCGACCGAGACATCCTGGAGGTTGTGGAGCCGGGCGTGCCGGATCGGGATCGATCCGCGCGGCGCCCGCGGCGCACGGTTCAGCGTCTGCCTCGTGTCGAGGTGGCGGCCCGTGGCGGTGCCGGCCGCGATGAGCCCGTCGAGCGGCCCCTCGTACACGATCGTGCCACCGCGCGGGCCGGCGCCGGGCCCCATGTCGACGAGGTGGTCGGCGATCCGGATGACCTCGGGGTCGTGCTCGATGACGAGGACCGTGTTGCCCTTGTCCCGCAGCCGACGGAGCAGGGCGTTCATCCGCTCGACGTCATGGGCATGGAGGCCGATCGTCGGTTCGTCGAAGACGTACGTGACGTCGGTGAGGGCCGACCCGAGATGCCGGACGAGACGGGTGCGCTGGGCCTCGCCACCCGAGAGCGTGCCCGACGGCCGGTCGAGGCTCAGGTAGCCGAGTCCCATCTCGACGAAGGCGTCGAGGCTGTCGCCGAGGGCGGCGATGAGTGGCGCGACCGCCGGCTCGTCGAGGCCCCGCACCCAGCCGGCGAGGTCGCTGATCTGCATCGCGCAGGCGTCGGCCATGCTCACGCCGCGGATCTTCGAGGCCCGGGCGGCCTCGTTGAGCCGGGTGCCGCCGCACTCGGGACAGGGGTTGAACGTGGCGAGCCGCTCGACGAACGCCCGGATGTGGGGCTGGAGCGATTCGACGTCCTTCGACAGCATCGAGCGCTGGACCCGCGCGGCGAGGCCCTCGTAGCTGATATTGATGCCGTTGATCCGGACCTTGACCCCGTCCCTGTACAGGAAGTCGTGGAGCTCGGTCTCGGTGTAGTCCCGGATGGGCTTGTCGGGATCGACGAAGCCCGACTCCGCGATCATCCGGGTGGCCCAGCCGTCGGGGGTGAAGCCGGGGACCTTGATCGCGCCCTGCCGGAGGGACTTCGTGTCGTCATAGAGCTGCGACAGGTCGATGTCGCTGACCGTGCCCATGCCCTCGCAGCGGGGGCACATCCCGCCCGCGACGCTGAAGCTGCGGCTGACGGTCTGGCCCTCACCGCGCGAGATCTTGACCGCGCCTGCGCCGCTGACCGACGGGATGTTGAACGAGTAGGCCTGGGGCCCGCCGATGTGCGGCTCGGCGATGCGGCTGAAGACGACGCGAAGGATCGCGTTCGCGTCCGTGACCGTGCCCACGGTCGAGCGGACGTTCGCGCCCATCCGCTCCTGGTCGAGGATGATCGCGGTCGTCAGGCCCTCGAGCGAGTCGACGTCGGGCCGGGCCAGGGTCGGCATGAAGCCCTGGACGAAGGCGCTGTAGGTCTCGTTGATGAGCCGCTGCGACTCGGCCGCGATCGTCCCGAAGACGAGCGAGCTCTTGCCCGATCCCGAGACGCCGGTGAAGACGGTCAGGCGGCGCTTCGGGATCTCGAGGCTGACATCCCGAAGATTGTTCTCGCGGGCGCCCCGGACCTGGATGGATCCGAAGTCACCGCCTCCGTTGCCGGCCAGGCCTCAGCCTGCGGCTTTCTTCACGAGCTCGCCGATCCGCTCCTCGACGGCCGGCGTGAGCTTGATCACCGCGAACTCCGTCGCCCACATCTCGCCGTCGTCGAGGCCGGCATCGGGCTGGAAGCCGAAGGTCGAGTAGCGGACCTTGAACTTCGACTTGGGCTTGTAGAAGCAGATGACCTTGCCGTTCTTGCCCTCGGTGGCGTAGGCCGGCATCCCGTAGTAGGTCTTCGGGACGAGCGCCGGAACGGCGTTCGAC
>JBKPRF010000239.1:0-8626 GCA_046734475.1 Chloroflexota bacterium | reverse complement strand
ATAAGAGACAGCCGGAGGGCCGTCAACAAGGCTGTTGCACGATCAACCTCGTTCCGGTAGCGTGTTCTTCGAACGAAAGGAGGTGATGTGCAGTGTCAGAACACAGTCGCTGCACCACCTCGCCGGAGATGGCCGTCTAACCGGTCCACTTCCGCGGGTGATGCCGCAATCGAACGCCGGTCCGGAAACGGACCGGCGTTCGTGCTTCTCCCGCTAGTCTTCGGAGCCCGATGCCCGACAAGACCATCGCCCTGAACCGCCGCGCCCGCCACGAGTACTCGATCGAGGATTCGATGGAGGCCGGCATCGCCCTGTCCGGGACCGAGATCAAGTCGATCCGCGCCGGCAAGGTCAGCCTGGCCGACGCGTACGCCCGGATCGATCGCGGCGAGGCCTGGCTCGTCGGCGCGCACATCGCGCCGTGGGAGGGCGGGAATCGCTTCAACCACGAGCCGAAGCGCGACCGGAAGCTGCTCCTCCATCGGACCCAGATCGACATGCTCGTTGGCCGCACCAAGGCCAAGGGCCTGACCCTCATCCCGCTCAAGCTCTACATCACCGAGCGCGGCAAGGCCAAGCTCGAGCTCGGCCTCGGCAAGGGCAAGCAGCTCTACGACAGGCGGCGCGACATCGCCGCCCGCGACGCGAAGCGCGACCTCGACCGCGAGCTCGCCGACGCGGCGCGCCGGTAGCCAGCGGCAGCCCTAGGCCGCGATCAGCCAGCCCTCGGCAACCGGCAGCGAGGCGTTCGCCGCCAGCACCGACAGGGCCTTGTCGAGGACCGGGTCCGAGCCCGCCGGGTTGTTCGCCGGGACCGTCACCGCGACGTCGGGGTTGATCCCGATCTTGTGGATCCAGTCCTTGTTCGGGGTCAGCCACTTGGCGATCGTCAGCTTCACCGCGCCGAGCTCGTCGAGCGTGATCCATGTCTGGACCGTGCCCTTGCCGAACGTCGTCTCGCCCACGATCGTCGCCCGCTTGGTGTCGCGCAGCGCGCCGGTCACGATCTCGGCCGCCGAGGCGCTGCCGTGGTCGACCAGCAGCATGACCTTGATCGAGGGGTCCGTCGCGACGCCGTACTTCGGGTCGGCGTCCCACTCCTTGAGCGTCCCGTCGGCCATCTGCTCCCAGAAGACCGGGCCGGACTTGATGAACACGCTCGCCACCTGCTGGGCGTCGTTGATGAAGCCGCCGGGGTTGCCGCGGAGATCGATGACGAGCTGCTTCTGGCCCTTGTCGACGTCGGCCTTGACCGCCGCGACGAACGCGTTCGCCGCGTTGTCGTCGAAGCCGGCCAGCTTCACGTAGCCGACCTTGCCGCCGGCGAGGTCCTTCGACACGACCTCCTGGCGCTGGATCTGGGCCCGGGTGATCGTGACGTCGAACGGCGTCGCGGTCCCGCGCTGGACCGTGATCTTCACCTGTGTCCCGGCTTTGCCGCGGATGAGGTCGCGGGCCTGGTCGGGGGTCAGCCCGTCGAGGGTCTTGTCGTCGACCGCGGTGAAGACGTCCCCGGCCTTGATCCCGGCCGCCTCGGCCGGCGAGCCGTCGAGCGGCGCGATCACCACGAACCGGCAGTTCGGGCCAAAGGTGTTGCAGTCGACCGTCTTGCCGGTTGCGTCGACGCTGCCGACCTCGACCCCGATGCCCTCGAACTGGCCGGAGATGTCCTGGAGCGAGGCCTTGTAATCCTCCGGCGTGAGATAGCTCGAGTACGGGTCGCCGACCGATTCGACCATGCCCTTGATCGCGCCCTCGACGAGCGTGTTCGTCTCAACCGGGCCGAGCGCGTACTGGTCGCGGATCGCGTGGTAGGTGTCCCAGAACGCCTTGAAGTCCTGTTGCTCCCGGGCGCTCGCGCCGGGGGTCTGACCCTGCTCCCGACCGAGGCTGTAGCCAGAGACGAACAGGGCGGCGCCGCCGAAGATCGCCACGACGAGGAGGGCCACGCCGAGGACCGTGCTGCGGCGCGGGCCGCCACCAGCGACCACCACGGGTGTGGGAGTCGCGATGTAGCCGACGTTGTCGGGAGTGGCGGCGCCCGCCTCCGAGGCGAGATTCGCGTTTGGATTCGAGTCGGGATTCTGGGCAGCGTCGGAGGGCGGCACGCCGGTGTCGTTGGGGAGCATCGCTCGCGGGTTCCTCTCTGCCGGGGCGCAACGGTCGAGGTCGCCGCCGGGCCGGGAGAGCCTACATCGACTACCGGATGAGGTAGGTCCGCACGGAGATCCAGGCGCCGAGCACGCCGAGCCCGAGACCGGCCGCGACGACGAGCGCGCCGACATCGCGAGCGATCGTCCCGACGCTGATCGGCAGCACCCGGAAGAAGTCGAACATCAGGTGACCGAGCGGGTCGGACGCGGCGCCGAGCACGGCCAGGGTCAGGACCGCGCCGAGGACCCCGACCATCGCGCCCTCGAACACGAATGGCCAGCGGATGAAGGCGTCGGACGCGCCGACGAGCCGCATGATCTCGATCTCCTCGGCTCGGCCCACGACGGCCAGCCGGATCGTGTTGATGACGATGAACAGGACGATCGCGCCGATGACCGCGAGCAGCCCGAGCCCGGCGCCTCGCAGGAAGTCCGTCACGGTCGTGACCTTGGCCGCAAGGTCCGCGATGTTCTTGACCCGGGCGACGCTCGGGTCACCCCGCAGGGCATCGGTGATGACCCCGAAGTCGTCCGGTCGCCGGAGGCGGATCTCGAGGCTGGCCGGCAGCGGGTTGGACGCGAGATACGGGGTAAGGTCCTGCTCGCCCTGGGCGCTGCGGCTGTCCTGGAAGCGCTTCAGCGCCTCGTCCTTCGAGACGTAGTCGACCTCGGCGACCTCGGGCATCGCGCCGATCCTCGCCTGGAGCGCCTGGATCGCGGCCGGCGAGACGCTGTCCTGGAGATCGGCGACGACCTGGACCTTCTGCTCGACGAACTCGAGGCCCGCCAGGAGCCCGGCCTGGACGATCCAGAAGCCGGAGAGGAGCAGCAGCATGAGGGTCATCGTGGCCGTCGCGGCGAGGCTCATGGCCGCGTTCCGCCAGAACGACTGCCAGGCCCGCCCGATGCTGAACGCGAGGAACGAGATCATGAGCTGCGGTGGTAGGCGCCGCCCACCTCATCTCGCATGACGTGGCCGTCCTCGAGGGCGACGACGCGCTTGCGCAGCGCGGAGACCACCTCGGCGTCGTGGGTCGCCATGAGGACGGTGACACCCAGCTCGTTGATCCGCAGCAGGAGGTTGATGATCTCCCAGCTGATCAGCGGGTCGAGGTTCCCGGTCGGCTCGTCGGCGATGATGATCCGGGGGTCGTGGACGAGCGCCCGGGCGATCGCCGTGCGCTGCTGCTCGCCGCCTGACAGCTGGTGGGGGTACTGGTCGGCGGCGCCGGTGAGCCCGACGAGGGCCATCGCCCGCTCCACCGCGGGCCCGATCCGGCCACGCGGCGTGCCGGTCACCTCGAGCGCGAAGGCGATGTTCTCGCGGACGGTCTTCGTCGGCAGCAGCTTGTAGTCCTGGAAGACGATGCCGACCTTGCGCCGGGTCTTCGGCACGCGCCGCCGGGGCAGCTTCGAGAGGTCCTCGCCATCCAGGAGGACGGTCCCCTCGCTCGCGAGCTCGTCGCGAATGAGCAGCTTCATGAGCGTCGACTTGCCCGCGCCCGACGGACCGACGAGGAACACGAAGTCGCCCTCCGGGATGACGAGATCGACCTCCTCCAGGGCCTTTCGGCCGTTCGGGTAGGTCTTGGTCACGTTGTTGAGGACGAGCACCGGCCGAGCACCGGCCGGCTGCACGCTCCGGTCGAGCTCGGAGGGGGCAGACGCACGGCGCGGGGGCCGGCGGCGGTCGGTCAGGGTGTCGAGCGTCAAGATCGCCGGGAGGCTACACCCGTTGCCAGAACGCCACAACCGGGCCGATCGTCGGGCCGCCGTGACCGATGGGACTACAGCAGCCCCGGCGAGATCGGGACGTAGCGGGCGAAGTCGGCGAAGGGCGCGGTCCAGCAGACGAGGAACGGGAAGCCCTCGATCCGGAGGCCGGCATCGAGCAGGAGGCGCACGCCATCGCCCGCGGCACCCGACAGGTAGACCGATGACGCCCCGCGCGGCTCGATCGTCACGAGCAGGTGGGCCAGCACCGGCGCCAGGAGGGTCGGGTCGCGGGTCGCGATCGGGCCGACCCGCCCGGCCAGCGATGCACCGCCGTGGGCGACCAGCGCGCCATCCGCGTCGCGGTAGGCGAACCGCTGCTGATCGGCGTTGGTCGCGAACCGGTGGTCGTCCGGGTGGTCGAACCCGACGACGTACCGGTCGAGCGCGTCCCGTTCGGCCTCGTAGGCCGGGTCCTCTCCGACGATCGGGATCGCGACGACGCCGGGCGGCAGCGGCGGACCGGTCCAGCCCGCTCGCGGGCGCCCGACGAAGTTGAACATCGGCTGGCGCGGCACGATGCCGAGCGAGGCGTACAGGGCGTTCGAGATCGGCTGGACGCTGTCGGTGACCGTGGCAAGGGTCACCCCGTCGCGCGGCGTCGGCAGGATTCGCTCGAGCACCGCGCGGCCGAGGCCGTTCGCCTGGGCGTCGGGGTTCACGAACAGCATCGAGAGGAACCAGACGGGACCCCGCAGGACCGCCGATCCGAAGGCGATCGGGGCGGCCTCCCGTTCGGCGACCCAGAACCTCGATGGGTCGGTCGCGAGCGTGTGGGCATGCAGCCGCCGCAGGCCCGGGTTGTCGCTCGGGACCTCGGGGAGCCCGAGCGGCCCGAGGTAGCCGTTGAGGCCGTCGCGCCAGATCCGTTCGCAGGCAGGCAGGTCGGCCGGTGAAGCCGGCCGCAGGTGAATCTCCCCCGCGGCGGTCATGTCAGTCCGTCTCACCGCCGGAGAATGTCGTGCTGGGCGGCTGGCCGGTCGCCAGGCGCTCGAGCTCCGCCAGGATGAACGCGTCGAGGTCGCCGTCGAGGACGCCCGTCGTGTTCGACGTCTCCACCGAGGTGCGGAGGTCCTTGACCATCTGGTACGGGTGGAGGACGTAGCTCCGGATCTGGTTGCCCCAACCGGCCTCGACGTGCTCGCCTCGGATCTGCCGGAGCTCGGCCTCCTTCTCCTCCAGGGCACGCTCGAGCAGCCGCCCGCGGAGGACCTTCTCCGCGACCTGCCTGTTCTGGATCTGGGACCGCTCGTTCTGGATCGCCACGACGATCCCGGTGGGGCGATGCGTCAGGCGGACCGCCGAGTTCGTCTTCTGGACATGCTGGCCGCCGGCGCCCGAGGACCGGAAGTTCTCGACGTCGATCTCGTCCCAGTTGAGCTCGACCGTCGCCTCGTCCTCCACCTCCGGCAGGACCTCCACGAGGGCGAAGGTCGTCTGGCGCCGCTTCTGGGCGTCGTACGGGCTGATCCGGACGAGCCGGTGGACCCCGCGCTCGGCCCGCAGCCAGCCGTAGGCGCCCTTGCCGCTGACCGTGAACGTGACGCTCTTGAGGCCCGCCTGCTCGCCCTCCTGCTGGTCAACGATCTCGGCTTTCCAACGATGCCGCTCGGCCCACCGCAGGTACATCCGGAGGAGCATCTCGGCCCAGTCGGTCGCCTCGGTCCCACCGGCGCCGGCACTGATCGTGACGATCGCCGGCCGCTGGTCGTACTCGCCGCTGAAGAGGAGGGCGGTCCGTTCCCGATCGAAGTCGCGCGCCAACGCGGCGTACGAGGTGTCGAGCTCGGCGCTGAGCTCGGCGTCGTCGGACTCGCGGACGAGCTCGAGCGTCGCCTCGAGGTCGTCGACCCGTTTGAGCAGCTCGGCCCACAGCTCGACCTCAGCTCGGAGGTCGGCGGCTTCGCTGAGGGTCTTCGCCGCGGCTCGCTGGTCGTCCCAGAAGCCGGGCTCGCTGGTCAGGGCCTCGAGCTCGCCGAGCCGTGCCTGCTTCGTCGGAAGGTCAAAGACGCCCCGAGGTCGACCGGATCCGCTCCGCCAGGTCGCGGACGCTGGCGGCGTCCATCAGTTTCGGGCCTGGAGGTCCTGGAGCAGGATCGGACGGAGCTCGATGAGTCGGAGGGCCGACTTGCTCCGGGCGACCACGGGGTTCACGCAGGGACAGTAGCCGTTGTGGGGGCAGACGCCGCAGTTGCCGTCGCAGTCGAGGGCCGCCGCGTAGCTGCAGCTTCGGCAATCACGTTCACAGGCGATGAGATCGACGAAGGTCGTTTCCTCGGCCTGCTTCAACGGATCGCTCTCCTCACGCGGGTGGGCACAGCCGGATCGGGGCGCGGGGCATGGGAACGGCGTTCGCGGGGTTGGGCTGGGGGTCCCCGGAAGTATAGGTGGACCATCCCTCTACGCCAAGAGGGAAATCGTCGAGAATCAGCCCGAAAATGCGCGAATTACGTTCGCCAGCTGGCTCCGCTCACGGCTTGCCGCTGATCGCGCTCTCGTCGATCAGGCCGCCGCCGCCGAAGTAGTAGAACAGCAGGCCGGCGAGCTCGTGGAGCATCGCCCTGCTGCGTCGGCCAGGCTCGAGGTCGGTCGGACTCGAGGCCGTCGGTGAGCCCCACGAGACGATGTCGAGGTCGGTCGCCATTCGCAGGACCCGCAGCATGTGCGTCCGATCGCTGACGAAGACAGCCGAGCGCAGCTCGCGGGCTCGCATGATGGCCGCCACGGCCTGCAGCGATTCGAGCGTGTTGCGGCCCTTGTCCTCCATGAGGATCCGGTCCGCCGGGATGCCGTGCGAGCGGGCATAGGCGCGGGCCGTGGCGGCCTCGGTGGTGCGGTCGCCGGGCTGCTTGCCGCCGGTCACGATCAGGTACGGCGCGATGCCGTCCTCGAACAGCGCGACCGCGTGCTCGAGCCTGGCCGCGAACACCTCACTCGCGGTGCCGTTGAACTGCGCCGCCCCGAGGACGACGATCGCGTCGGCTCGTCGGGCCTCGTCGCGGTCGCCCTGGGCCGAGATGCGGTAGGCGGTGTAGACGAGCATCGCGCTCGCGCCGATGACGATGGCCGCGATGACTCGAACGACCTCGCGCGCCACCCGCCGTGCCAGTCGGGCGATCAGCGGGGCGCGAAGCGGGGCGGCATCACTTGCCGTGGCATTTCTTGTACTTGAGGCCGGAACCGCACCAGCAGGCGTCGTTACGCCCGATCTTGTCGCCGCTGGGGGTGTAGCCGGGGCGCGCCTGCTGCCCCGCGCCCGCGCCGAGATTCGGCGTGCCGAAGTTCGCGCCGATCGCGGCCGCGCCGGCCCCACCGGCGAGGACCGTCGCCGGTCGGCGCTGGCCCTGGCCCGGTCGGCCATTGCGGCCGTTGCCCGACCCGTTGCCCGGGGCCGTCGCAGCCGGGCCGCCGGCACCAGTCAGCTGGACCGTGCCTGCGGTGCCGGTCGGTGATCCGTCGATGACCGCCGCGCCGGCGACCGCTGCGCCGACGCCGGGCTGGCCCGGCCCGGGCAGCGGGAATGCGCCGGCCGGCGGCTGCTGGGCCTGGATCTGGACGCGGAAGATCGTGCTCGCGACCTGGTGCCGGATGAAGCCCGAGAGCTCCTCGTACAGGCCGTAGGCCTCCTTCCGGAACTCGTTGAGCGGATCCTGCTGCGAATAGCCCCGGAGCCCGATCCCGCGGCGCATGTCGTCGAGCTCGGTGAGGTGCTCGACCCACAGCGTGTCGATCGAGCGCAGCAGGACGAACCGCTCGATCTGGGCCCACGCCTCGGGGCCGACCTCGTGCTCCTTCTGCTCGAGCAGCTCGTCGGCGAGGGCCTTGAGGTGGTCGGCGATCGCCGCATTCGACCCGAGGCCGGCGAGCTCGTCGGCGTGCACCCGCTCCGCCGGAAAGCCCATCCGGCCGAGCTCCGTCACGAGCTCCGCGAGGCCCTCGCCGGGCGTGTCGTGGTCGGCCCCGAGCTTGGAGCCGACCAGCTCCTCGAGGTCTTCATCGAGGAACGCCCGGATGGTCTCGGTCAGATCCTCGTTGCGGAGGACCTTGTCGCGCTCCGCGTAGATCGTCTCGCGCTGGCGGTTGATGACGTCGTCGAACTCGACGACGCGCTTGCGGATGTCGAAGTTGAAGCCCTCGACGCGCGACTGGGCGCTCTCGATCGTCTTGCCGACGATGCCGGACTCGATGTAGTTCTCCTCGTCGAGCCCGAGGCGCTCCATCATCCCGGCGACCCGGTCCGACGCGAAGCGCTTCATCAGGTCGTCGTCGAGCGACAGGAAGAAGCGCGACGAGCCCGGGTCGCCCTGGCGGCCGGCGCGGCCGCGGAGCTGGTTGTCGATGCGGCGGCTCTCGTGCCGCTCGGTCCCGACGATGTGGAGGCCGCCGGCCTGCACGACCCGCTCGTGGTCCTCGTCGGTGATCGCCTTCGCCTCGGCCAGGGCCGCGTCGTAGGTCGCCTTGTCGACCTCGGCCGGGTTGAGCCCGCGCTTGTGGAGGATCTCCGATGCGAGTCCCGCCGGGTTGCCGCCGAGGAGGATGTCCGTGCCGCGGCCGGCCATGTTCGTCGCGATCGTCACGGCGGCCGGCCGGCCGGCCTGGGCGATGATCCCCGACTCCTTCTCGTGGAACTTCGCGTTCAGGACCTCGTGCTTGATCCCGCGCTGGTCGAGCATCTTGCCGAGCTTCTCGGACTTCTCGAC
>JBKPRF010000238.1:0-7332 GCA_046734475.1 Chloroflexota bacterium | reverse complement strand
CCTTGGCGCCGCTCGACCCCGGGCTCGGCAGCGGCGTCGGGGTCGGCTTCGGGAGCTGGTCCGGCGGGATGAACCATGACTCGCGCGACGCGCCGTCCAGCCCGGCCGAGACGGTGAGCGCGAGCGAGTCGCCGACGGTCCACTGTGGGCCCGAGCCGACGAGCTTCACGAGCCAGAGGTCGATCACGCCGCGGTCGATGTGCTGGTAGATGATCGAGTCGCCGGCCGGCGACCAGACCGGCGCGAACGAGCTCGCGTCGTTCGTCAGGCGGAGGAGCTCCGCCCCGGTGCCGGCGTTGAGGAGCACGATGTCGGTGCCGCTCGAGCTCGTCCTCGTGGCCGCGATGAAGCGTCCGTCCGGCGACCACGCCGGCTCGATGTAGCCCGCGCCGGTCAGGGCCTTGATCTGTTTCGTGGCGATCGTGTAGCGGACGATCGTGGGCGCGCCACGGGCGCCCTCGCGCGCGTTCTTCGTGTAGATGACGAACTTGCCGTCCGGTGAGAAGTCCGGATCCTGCTGGCCGAGCCCGCCCAGCTCGGCGACCTTCGGATCGGTGATGGCGCCGGTCGTGAGGTTCACGAACTTCAGCCGGATGTCGCTCTTGGTCGGCAGGGGGCCGTCGGTGATGACCGCCGCGGTCCTGCCGTCGGGCGAGATCGAGGGCTGCTGGATGAAGAACGACCACAGGAAGCTGCCCAGCTCGTAGCGGCCGCTGAGAATGCCCTTCAGGCCGGAGCCGTCGGGCGCCATCCGCTCGAGCGTCGGGACCTGCAGGTCGAACGTCTTCACGAGGCCGTTGACCGGGAACCGCCCGGGTGTCGGGGTCTCTCGGATGAAGTAGATCGCGGAGCCGTCGGGGGCCCAGGTCGGCTGCGAGTCCCGACCGCTGTTCGTGAGCTGCGTGGCCTTGTCGCCGGTCTGGACCCAGACGTTGCCGGCCTTGACGTACAGGATCGAGCCCGGGACGCTCGCCCGCGGATCGGTCACGACGACGTTCGATGGTGTGGGCGTCTTCAGCGCGCCCCCGCCGCTCGACTGCGGACCGCCGGGCACGCTCGGCAGCTGGCCGTTCATGATGTCGACGCTGACGATCGCGACGACGATGAGGCCGAGCAGCGCGAGGACCGGCGCGATCAGGCTCGCCAGCGGACCCAGGCCGCTGGGCAGCTGCAGCCCCAGCATCGAACCCGCTCCCCCGCTGCCGCTCGCGCCGCTCCCGGGCCGGTCGGAGCGAGCCCGGCCTGGCCGGAAGAAGCTCATGCCGGAGCCGGCGAGATCGCGGGCTGACCCGGCCCCACCGCGACGAGAGGCCGGTCGAGGATGGCCCGCGCCTCGGGCAGCGACCCGGAGGCGGCGACGTCGCGAATCTCGACCTGGAGCGACTCCATCCCGCCGAAGCGGCGGCTCATGAGGCGACCGACGACATCGATTCGATCGCCTTCGACGACGCTCGCCGCGAGCTCGGGCCAGCCGAACGCGATCCCGTCGATGACGTCCCTGTCCCGGCGGAGGACGAGCTGGGTGTGACCCCCGGTCGCCTCTCTCGCCCGGACGACCGTCATGCCGAGGATCGCGACGAGCGGCTCCGGGTTGCCCGTGCCGCATGGGGCCAGGCGGGCGAGCTCGCGATGCAGCGCGTAGTCGACCTGGAGCGCTGGTAGCGCGAGGTCCAGCGTGAGGGTCTGGCGCGGCTCGACCGGACCGCCGGCGATGACCAGGGCGAGGAGGCGCTCCCGCAGCTCGTCCCAGCGCTCCGTGACGACCTCGAAGCCGGCGGCGCCGGCGTGACCGCCGTGCCGGATGAGGAGGTCGCCGCAGGCGGCGAGCATCTCCGCGAGGTGGACCCGCCCGTCGCTCCGGCAGGAGGCGCGAATCACGCTCCCGAGTTCGGCTCCGACGATGGCCGGCACATTCCGTTCCTCGGCCAGCCGCGACGCCACCAGGCCGACGATGCCGACCGGCCACGGCCCGCGGACGATCGTCGCCGGCGCGCCGTCGACGGCATCGACCGACGTCCGGGCCTCGGCGATCGCGGCCTTCGTGAGGTCGCGGCGCACGAGGTTCGCCTGCTCCAGCGTCGCGGCGAGGCGTTCGGCCTCGGCGGCATCGTCCGCCAGGAGGAGGGCCGCGGCGTCGAGCGCCTCCCCCACCCGTCCCGCAGCGTTCAGGCGCGGCGCCACGACGAAACCGAGCGTCTCCAGGTCCACGACGTCCGGGGCGACTCCGGCACCCGCGAGCAGCGCGGCAATGCCGGGCCGCGGGCCCGAGCGGATGCGCTCCAAGCCCAGCCGGGCGATCGCCCGGTTCTCGCCGAGCACCGGTGCGACGTCGGCGACGGTGCCGATCGCGGCCAGATCGGCCAGCTCCAGCGCGCCCTCGCCGAGCAGCAGCCGGGCCAGGCTGAAGGCGATGCCGCTGCCCGCGAGCCGCCGGTCGGGATAGGCCGAGTCCGAGCGCTGGGGATTGACGATCGCGAGCGCCGGGGGCACTCGATCCGGGACCCGGTGGTGGTCCGTCACGAGCACGTCGATGCCATGGCCGATGGCGGCGCCGACCTCGTCGAGGCTCGAGGTCCCGGTGTCGACGGTCACGATGACGCGGACGCCCGCTGCCACCGCTGCCGCCACGGCCGCCAGCGACAGGCCGTGGCCCTCCTCGAGCCGTGACGGGACATACGGCACCACGTCCACGCCCAGGCGCCGGAGCGCCAGCGTCAGGATCGCCAGCCCGGTGATCCCGTCGGCATCGAAGTCGCCGAACACCATCACTCGCTCGCGGGCCGCCCGGGCCCGCTCCACGCGCTCCTCGAAGATCGCGGCGTCGGGCAACAGCCGCGGCTCATGGAGGCTCGCGCGGGGCTCGCCGAGGAAGGCCGCGAGGGCGGCGCCATCGGTCACGCCGCGGGCCGCGAGCAGGCCGAGGACGCGAACCGAGAGTCCCAGGCGGGCACCGGCGTCGATGACGGAGGGGTCGAGGTTCGCCGCCGGGGGGAACGTCCAACGGGCGCGAGGCTCGACCATCAGGCGCAGGATCGCACGCCGGGCTGCACCGGCGCTTAACGGCTCAGGCTGGCGCCCGGCGGGGCGTTCGCGGGGTCGCGAGGCGCCCCCGGCGGCGGTCCTCCCATTCCTGCCAGACCACCAGCAGCGGGCTGGCGTTGAAGATCGAGGAGTACGTCCCCGAGATGATCCCGATGAGCAGCGCGAGCACGAACTGCGACGTCGCCGAGCCGCCGAAGAGCAGCAGCGTGGCGAGGGTCAGCACGACGGTGAACGAGGTCGTGATCGACCGGCCGAAGGTCTGCAGCAGCGAGTGGTTGACGATCACCGCGAACGGCTCGCCGGCGTGGCGGGCACGGTTCTCGCGGATGCGGTCGAAGACGACGATCGTGTCGTGGACGCTGAAGCCGATGACCGTGAGCATCGCGGTGACGAACAGGCCGTCGACCTGGACGTTGAAGAACGTCCCGAGGATCGCGAAGAAGCCGAGCACGACGATCACGTCGTGGAGCAGCGCGACGAGCGCGGTCACGCCGAACTTCACGTCGCGGAACCGCAGGGTGATCCAGCCGAGGATGCCCAGCGAGCCGACGAGGATGAGGATGACGGCATCCTGGATGAGGTCGGCGCTCACGACCGCGCCGATCGACGACAGGCTCGCCTGCTCGGCGATCGGCCCGAACTTCGCCTGGAGGTCGGTGGCGATCGCGCCGATCTCGCCGTCGGTCGGGATCTGGGTGTTGTTCGTGACCGGCGCCGGCGTCGGCGACGGCGCCGGGGTGATGGCCGGCGACGCCGTCGGGGCCGGAGTCGGCGAGGGGCTCGGGCTGGGCGTCGGGCTCGCGGCCGGCGAGGATGCCGCGGACGGCGCCAGCGACGGGCTGGTCGTCGGGCTGGGGGTCGGCGACAGTGTCGGGGCGGGCGTGAGCGCGATCGTCGGGATCGGCGTGACAACGGGTTCGGGCTCTCGCAGGTCGAGCTTCGTCAGCCGGATGTCGAAGAAGCCGCGACCGGTCTTCGTGACGGTCGCCTCGGGCTGGCCGAGCGTCACGAGCTCGGCCCGGACCTGCTCCGGCGTCACGTTCGGATCGGCGAACCGGATCGACCACGTCGTGCCGCCGGTGTAGTCGATCGAGAACTTCAGGCCCGCGGAGCCGCCACTGAACGGCGTCAGGAGGATGAAGATCAGACCCGGGATCGTGATCAGGAGCGAGAGCGCGAAGTACCAGTTCCGCTTGCCGACGATGTCAAACACGCGTCGGCGCCTCGCGGCGGATGGCGCGCCGGCCGCTTGGCCGGGCCGTGAACTCGGCCGCGCCGACGCCGTACAGCCAGGCCTTGCCGGCCCAGCCGCGGGTCACGATCAACCGCAGGATCGTCCGGGTCACGGTGATCGCGGTGAACATCGAGGCGAGCACGCCGATGATCAGGACGAGGGCGAAGCCCTGGATCACCGAGGTCCCGAAGAAGTACAGGATCGAGGCCGTGATGAGGCTCGACACGTTCGAGTCGAGGATCGAGTTCCAGGCCCGGGCGAAGCCCGCCTCGATCGCCTGCGGCAGTGACTTCCCGAGCCGGAGCTCCTCCTTCGAACGCTCGAAGATGAGGATGTTCGCGTCGACCGCCATGCCGATCGAGAGCACGAAGCCGGCGATCCCGGCGAGGGTCAGCGTCACCGGGATGAGCCGGAAGAGGGCGTACACGAGGATCGCGTAGTAGGTCAGCGCGATGCCCGCGACGAGGCCCGGCAGCCGGTAGTGCAGCAGCATGAACAGCAGCACGAGGAAGATCGCGATCCCGCCGGCGAGGAGGCTCCGCGTCAGGAACTCGGCCCCGAGGGTCGGATCGATCGTGTCGCTCGACAGCTCCTGGACCGGGAATGGCAGCGAGCCGAAGCGCAGGACGTTGACGAGGTTGTCGGCGTCGGCCTTGCTGAAACCACCCAGCCCCCCGGCCGAGATCTGGACGTCGCCGCCCGGGATCGCCTCGTTGATGACCGGCGCCGAGATGACCCGGTTGTCGAGGACGATCGCGAAGTACTCGTTGACGTGAGCCGCCGTCCACTGGGCGAACAGGTTGCGGCCGGTGTCCTTCAGCGTGAAGTTCACGGTCCGGGCGCCGTTGCGGTCCGTGCCGACGGTCGCGCTCGCGACCTCCGTGCCGCCGAACAGCGGGGTCAGGTTGTTCTGTCCGACGTCGAGCTCGTCGCCCTCGGCCGGCGGCTGCATCGTCGTCGGGATCGGGACGAAGTAGAGCTGGCCGGTCTGGCCGACGAGCTTGCGGATGGCGTTCGGATCGCTGACGCCGGGGATCTCGACGACGATCCGGTCGGTCCCGGAGGTCACGACGACGGGCTCCGACACGCCGGTCGCGTTCACCCGCCGCTCGATGATGCCCTTGACGACCTCGACGTCGGCGGTGGTCGGCGTCTGGCTGCCGGATGGGTTGACGCGGTACTCGACCTTGAGCCCGCCCCGCAGGTCGAGGCCGAGCTTTGTCTCGATCAACCGGCTGCCCCCCTGCCCGGAGACGTCCGGCAGGGTCAGGCCCGGGAGGAAGTCGACGATGAGGGCGAACACGGCGAGGAGGCCGATGAGGATGAGTCCGGCTCTGCGCATCGACGGCGGATAGTACAGGAGCGGGCTCCGCGGCCGCCGCAGCGGCCCGTGAGAGGCCTAGGCCTCGAGCTGGGCCTTGATCTTCTCCGCGAGGTTGCGGCCGATGCCGGGCACCGCGGCGATCTGCTCGACCGGCGCCTCGCGAACCCGCTTGATCGAGCCGAACACGCGGAGCAGCGCGCCACGCCGCCGGGGCCCGACGCCCTGGAGGTCGTCGAACTTCGATCGGACCGAGGCCTTGCGGCGGAGGTCGCGGTGGTACGTGATCGCGAAGCGATGGGCCTCATCGCGGATCCGCTGGACCAGGTACAGCGCCTGTGACGTCGTCGGCAGGAGCACCGGCTCGGCGACGTCCGGCAGGACGAGCTCCTCGCGCTGCTTGGCGAGCCCCGCGAGCGGCATGTCATGGAGCCCGAGCTCGTCGAGGACCTCCTTGGCCGCATTCACCTGGGCCCGCCCGCCGTCGATGATGACGAGCTCGGGCATCTTCCAGCGGCGCTCCTCGGCCGAACCCTCGTCGCCGTTCCGGGCGAGCTTGAACCGCCGACGGAGGACCTCCTGATGGGACGCGACGTCATTGGGGCCCTCGACCGAGCGGATCCGGAAGCGCCGGTACTCCCCCGTCCGAGGCTTGCCGTCCTCGAAGACCACCATCGAGCCGACCGTCTCGGCCCCCTGGAAGTTCGAGATGTCATAGCACTCGATTCGGGTCGGGAGGGTCGGCAGCGACAGCGCGTCGGCGAGCTCCTGGAGGGCGCCCAGCGTCTTGCCCTGGTCCGCCAGCCAGCGGGCCTGCTCGCGGGCCAGCATCTCCTGGGCGTTCCGCGTCGCGAGCGTCATGAGCTGGCGCTTCTCGCCGCGCTGTGGCACGACCAGGCGGACCGGCTGCGGCACGCCGCTGCTCCTTGCCCGTCGGGTCACCCGGACCGCGTCGGGTCGGGCGACGGTGAGGTTCTCGCGGCGGTCCTTCGCGCCGGGCGGCGGGGTCCCGTCACCGTCCCCGTCGGCGGCCGCGCCGGTCGCGCCACGCTGGGCCGCGAGAAACGCCTCGAGGTCTGCCGCGTCCGGCAGGACCATCGGCACCGCGATCTCGCGCGGCACGTTCGTCGCCCGACCGTAGTACTGCAGCAGGAAGCCCGAGAGCACGTCGGCGTCGGCGCTGCCGCGCGGGACGTCGAGCAGGAACACGTCGCGCCCGATGGCCTTTCCGCCCCGGATGACGAACAGCTGGACCGCGGCCTGGTTGTCCTGGCGCGCGAGCCCGACGAGATCCAGGTCGGTCCGCGCGAACGCGGCCATCTTCTGGCTCTCCATCGTCCGCTCGATGGCCTTGACCTTGTCGCGCAGGCCGGCGGCTCGCTCGTACTCCTGGCGCTCGGACGCGGCACCCATCTCGCCACGGAGCGCCTTGACGAGCGACTCCTGGCGGCCCTCGAGGAACAGCTCCACCTGCTCGATGTCGGCCCGATAGGCGTCCTTCGAGATCGCCTCGATGCAGGGGCCCTGGCAGCGCTTGATGTGGTAGAGCAGGCACGGGCGCTGGAGTGCCCGCTCCCCTTCCCGGATGTCGATCGTGCAGGTGCGGAACGGGAACAGCCGGCGCACCAGGTTCATCGCCTCGTCGACGCTCGACGCCGAGGCGTACGGGCCGAAGTACCGCGACCCATCGTTCGGCAACTTCCGCGTCCGTTCGATGCGCGGAAAGTCGTCGGCC